>CALIRS010000085.1 GCA_938042205.1 uncultured bacterium
AAACTACTTCTTTAGGTACTTTGAGAGGTATGGGAACAAAATTAAGAATGCTTTTTACTCCATGAGAAACGATTACATCTACCACCTTTTGTGCTTCTTTTGCAGGTACTGTTAGAATTGCTATATCTACTTTTTCATTGCCAATGATTTCACCAAATTTTCGAAAGTCATATATAGGAACTCCACCCTCTGTCTTTCCAATTTTTTCAGGATCTACGTCAAAAGCTGCTATGATTTCAAATCCCCTTTTTCTAAGTCCTTCAGTATTCAGGAGCGCAGACCCAAGCCTTCCTGCACCTATCAAAATAACTCTTCTCTTCCTGGTTACTCCAAGGAATTTTTCCAGATGGCGGATGAGTTTAGTAACTTTATATCCAACACCTCTTCTCCCGAATTCTCCAAGAAAAGAGAAGTCCTTCCTCGTCTGGGCAGAATTTGTGCCTATCGCCCTGGCAATTTCTTCAGATGATATCACGTCGTGACCTTCATCTTCAAAAACGTAAAGCGCCCTCAAATAGAAAGGCAATCTGATAAGGGTTGCCTTAGGAATAAAGTTTCTCTTTTTTTTAGTAATAACGGATTTTATTTTCTTTACCAAGACAAACCTCCCGAAGGCTTTAATAAAATAGAATAAATTAAATATTAATATAGTTGTAAAGGCAATAACTTTATTGGGTTGTATCTGTGCCTCGAGTAAGAGATCCTTTCAGGTCAGGATTTAATTCTATTGCCTTGTTGAAGTACTGTTGTGCCATATCGATGTTGCCTTTCTCCATATTTATTTCTCCAAGAAAAGCATAACAGATAGCTGAGTTCGGATTTAATTCAATAGCTTTGATAAATTCCTCTTCAGCAAGAGAATATTTTTTCAGTTGAAAATAAACAGTTCCTAAAGAAAGATGTGAGACATAATGATACGGCATGTCCTTTACCATATTCAAAGCCACATATTTTGCTTTTTCATAAGCCTCAGGATCATATTTTGCTTTTAAGACATATACCTGTACAAGCAAAGATCTGGTGTCTGCCTCGTGTTTGTCAATTTCATGAGCTACCTCAGCATAAGCGATTGCCCTTTCTATATCATCAGGATTTTTATGAGAAAGATAACTCCTGTAATATGCACGAGCAATTTCAAGAGGATATTCAAAAAACCAGGGGTTTGTTTCCATTGCTTTTCGGACTTCAATTTCTCCATCAGTTATATAAGGTGAGAACTGGAGATAGCCTCGCCCTTTGTAGTAATGATTATCAGCAACTATTAGTTTAACATTGTAGAAAGATGCCACCAGAAGAAGAAACCCGGCAAGAGAAATAGCTATCCATTTTGAAGTCTCAAATATCTTCCTTCGCAAAGGAAAATTTAAGGTCTTAAGTGATTCGCTCTGACATAAAATAAGTCCGAAAGCAAGCCACCACATAATGGTAGAACCAATTATTGAAACCGAAGTTGTAAGCTGAAAAAGGTACGCCAGAAAGCTCGTATATATTCCAAGATTGGTACCTATATTTGTAAATTCTTTTGTGGATTCAAGATGGGCAGTGCCACTTTTATTAAACGAGCGTCTAAAGGTGAGTATAAAGCCTTCGAAAAGTACATAGCAGACAATAGCTGCAAACCATAGAAAACCGAACATGCCAGTTCCTGAAGATATCTGAAGCTCATAGTTGTGAGCATTGTCTGCTACCACATCTGGTGCTATATGCCCGTAGTTCGGACCCTGATACATTCTTGAAGTAGCTCTGAAGCTATCGGGGCCAAGACCAAAAAAGGGTCTATCAGCCACCATTCTGGCGCCAGCGCCCCATATTTCCAGTCTGTGCTGAAAACTTCCTGTGAAAACAGTGATTTCTTTAATTCTTTCCGACACGGTTATTGGAGATCTGGCAAACTTTGATTGAATGGCAAAAGCAATGAAGAACAAAACAAGAGCGCCAATAATAATCAGTAAATTTTGAATCGCTTCACGATGAACTGCACCTCTTTTCCAAAAATAAATTATCGATCCCGCCATAAAAATTAAAGCTAAAAGCGTCGCCAGCCAGCTTGTTCGATTAAAAGTAGCTATCAGGCAAATAAATACCAGGATGGTACTTGTGGAATTTAAAACTATCTCATAAGTTTTTCTCGAAAAAATACTAAGAGCTATCCCGATGGGCAAAATTGTTACCAGATAACCAGCGAGAAGAGCGGGATTTCCAAGAGAAGCAAAACTTCTCCTTTCTTCAAAAGGGAGAGCACCCCATGGCAAAAAATCAAAACCTAAGTATTGAGCAACCCCGTATAAAGAAATCACTGCACCTGTCCAGAGGGCAATTTTAGCCACTAACTCAATTTTCCTCTTATCGCTAAAGTTCTGAAGAAGCATAAAAAGAAAAGTTCCGTAAGCTAAAAAAGCAACCAGTCCTTCATACCTTCTGTATTTACCCCAGAACGAAAGCCACGGCTCGACTCCAGAATAGGTGGAAATGGAGGCGCCGACTAAAAAAATAATCAGCAAATATACAACCGGATGAAAGTTGACTTTCTTGCTTTTTGAAAAAGCTATCCAGGTTACAAATACAAGCAAGGTTAAAGAAACCAGAATTCTGAAAATAACATTCTTTATGAGGTCAAAAGGGTCATAAGTAAATGTGCCAAAAGCAATAGGAATTAAAATAACAGTAATTACTATTAATGAGAAAAATATTACCTCAAAAATTTGATCAATTGAATTCTCATAAGAAGATTGTGGTTTTTTCTGCTTTAGCTTTTTTAGTTTCGATTTTTCCCTCAATTACCGTGCTCCTTTGCCAGTCAGAACTACACTTACAGTCCTAAAAAGTATAAGCATATCCAGAAAAAAAGAAATATTATGAATATATATCAAATCGTATTTTAATTTTGTCTCAGGGGATGTTTCGTAATAACCATAGATTTGTGCCAGTCCTGTAGCCCCAGGTTTAACCTTTAACCTTTCAATATACCCGGGAATTTTTTTAACATATTCCTCTACAAACTCAGGTCGTTCAGGCCTTGGACCGACAAAGCTCATATCTCCTTTCAGAATGTTGACAAGCTGGGATAGTTCATCAAGACGATATTTTCTTAAAAATCTTCCCAGAGGAGTGATTCTTTCATCTTTCTCATCAGCATATCTGGGGCCGGTCATTTTCTCTGCATCCTTTATCATTGTCCTGAATTTATAACAGGTAAAAACTTTACCATTTATCCCGCATCTTTTTTGCAGGTAAAATACAGGTCCTTCCGAGGTTAATTTCACCAGAATCGCAATTAGAAGCAATAATGGTGATAGAATTACCAGCAGAAATATCGATGCTACGATATCAAAAATTCTTTTCCCAAACTTTGCCCAGGCAGTTTCAGGCTCATAGGTTATGTCAATCAAAGGGATATCAGCCAGAGTATCGATAGCTACTTTCCCTAAGAAAATCTCATAGATTTCAGGCACTATCTGCACCCTGAGGCCCAGTTTCTCTTCCTTTAGTAGAGTCTCCACAAGAGCACGATGTTTTGTAGGAGAAGTTATAATTACCCGATCTATTTCTTCTTTCTCTATTATTTCGTGAAATTTATCGATAGTACCAAGTGTTTTCATCGCTTTTGTTTTTTTCTCACTGGTAGCAATCAATCCAGAAAATCTGAGGCCATACTCTTTGCGTTTCCCAATTTCTTCGACCAGTCTTTTGGTAATCGTCCCATCACCGACTATCGCTATGAACTGCTCGGGCAGCTCTACCGGGAAAAGTCGAATCACCATATACCTCCAGCTCGCAACCATTATTGAGATCACAAAATAAGAAATCATAAAAACGCTTCGTGGAAAGGAAAAAACTCTTACAACAAAAGAAAGTGCAGCTACGATTACTATTGCCAGAAAATTAGCCTGAAACAGACGCACCAGGGTATCTGCTAAATCATGTTGTCTTTCGATCTCATAAAGGTCATGGACATGGTAGGTTAAAATAAATGCTAGAGAAAGATAAAAAGCCATATTTGTATAGGCTTCAAAGTTGAAAGGCGGTAGATGACCCAGAAACCTAATTAAAAAAGATATAATAAAACCCAGATTTATTAGAAAAACGTCTGAAATAATGTTAAAAATTTTCCACTTAAGTCTTTTCCGGGTAATTATCTTTCTCTTAGAGTCTCTAACCAAACTTTTGTTCAATTATCCTGTACCTCTCCACCCTTTTTAATAAGTTTCTGGATTATGAACATAACCGTGACACTTCAAGTTGCAGGTACCTGATGTCTCTTCCGTTTTTGGACTCCAGGTAGCATTACCGATCTCTCCATCAGGTCCAAGTACGTTGGGAGAAAAGTTAACCAATCTCTCATTTCCCGAACCGTGGGGATTGTAATGACATTCCCTGCAGATAGCATTCCCCTTACCAGCACCAGGTGTAAATATGCTCCCTTCAAGGCCTCCTCCTGGGTCATTGTAAAGTAAGCGCAAGTGGGAGCCGTGAAATCTAAAGTTACTGTCCATTCTCTGTTGGCCGGTGGTATCCTCATATGGCTCGCTTCGATGGCAGTTATAACAAAGAGCGAAGTCATTAGCGTCGTAATTGTCTGAAGTGCTTGTTTCTTTCAGCTCAAATCTATAGTTCGCTTTCAATATAAATGCGAATTGCGAGCCGTGTGGTCCCACAGGACCTGTGGTTTCTGAACATGAATGGCAGCTTGAGCAGTAGATTTGGCTATCAGTTGTGTATTTAGGCAACAGGTTATTTGCCATATAAGTGGTCTCATTCTTACCGGTACTTACTACCGGATGATAAGAAGTGTTGTTTGGACTCATCACTGAAGCTAAATCGCTTCCATAAGAGCTTTTTGCAAATGAAGAATGGCACTTAAAGCACAGTTCATATTCATAAATAATGCCAAAATTATAGGGGATGAAAGTGAAGGTGGGTATTGTAGATGCCGTAGTGTAAATAACGCTAACGCCACTTATTCCTGATAGGCTCTCAGGCGCAATCGGGGCATTTTGACTTATTGTTTGCCTTACCTGATGCGGGTTATGACAATCGCTACATTCTGCATGACGGCTTTCATCTGAATTTTGAATTTGTGCCGCCTCCATGCTATCAAATAACTCATTCAAAGTATGCTTTCCTGAAAATTCGAGCACTGGATGTCTATACCAGACTGTCCTGGTAGCTTCGAATCCGGGAGGCCCTACTGTTACCTCCGGTGAGTTTATAAGACATGAGTATATATCTAATGAGGCAATTGAAGCACCACTTTCCGGCGAAGTCCCATTCTCACGATGGCATGAAATACAGGTAAACTCTTCCACGTTACCCCTGAGAAGAGAGAGAATAGAACTTGAATGCGACTGATGACAATGCATACAGGTAATACCTGTTCCCGAAGAAGGCCCGGGAAGTAAATTGTAATGGGAAGAAGTCGTGTAACTCGTCTCATTAACCCATTGATATTCAGGAAGCCCTCTGTCAGGAGCATGGCAACTATAGCAGAAACTTTCCCCTAAAGGCTGTGTTGTATTTTCACTTTTCAGCCGCAGAAGTCTAGGAACATTTGCCGGGTCTTTATGTGGCGAATGACAATCAGTGCAGAAAACATTTTCATCCTCTGACCTTGAGTAATGTATAGAAGCAGATATCGTTGATACATATGATTTACCGATATTGTATTTACTGCCAGTTCCTATCTCGTCATGGCACAGATAACAGACTTCAGTTGCCGATTGCTTTACGAGAAGAGTTGGCGTCTTTCCCTCATGAACTTTATGGCAAAGAGAACATTTATTTGTGTCATCAAGGTATTTCCCGTGAGGCTCAGAAGAAACGGTAAAGGTGGCAACATTTCCTGCGCCATCATCAACTATGAAATTGCCTGCCAGATCTTTCACATTTACAACAGTCACAGTATGTTCTGAGAGCGGCTCTAAATATGTTGTTTGAAGTACGGCTGATTTACCATCTGGAAATGCTGTAACACTGGTCACAGTAGCTTCGGAAACAGTGTAATTAGAAAGGTTAAGAAGGCTGGTGGTCTCCATAAATTCAGAAAAAGTAATAAAAAGTTTGTTTGGAGAAGCACTTCGTGCTGCTGAAATCACCGGTGGTGTCGTATCCAGCTCAGTTCCGAAGAAAAATACGCCAAAGAGTGAAAAATGGTCCACAAAAGCAGTAGCTAACCCTCTTGTGGTGTCAACTTCTGTTCTAATAAATGTCCAGCTCCCGTTCGAATACTGACCTATACTTACCAAACTCTTGTCCAAGCGCTCTGGAGCTTTAAATGATATTGTTAAGGTTGCCGGTAGGCTAAAAGAAAGTCCGTCAGGTTTAAGATCATAAATTCTGCTTAATCCAAGTCTTCCTGGAGGAAGAGTAGTTGTCACACTCTCAGCCATAATCAACGTATTTTCGGACAGTGAGTTAGCAGGAATATCTAACTTCAACTCACCTGTGGAAGGAGAAATGTTCCCCCCCGAAGTTGGTATCAGTTTTGAAACCTTTGCTTTAGAAGGTCCAACAGGTTTTGATAAGGCTAATACTTTGTTTTCTGCGTCTTTCAAAACTAATTGATAATAGTAGATGTGATTCTCTTCCTCCGGTGACAACATGTCTTCGAAATAAGTAGTATTTGGTGGAAGACCTAATGAGTTTATCTTCTGCCAGCCTCTGGTTCCGCTATCCGGTGCACTTCTTTGAATATCAATTGAGCTTACTTCCGTCGATTCAATTCTTTCCCAGTAAATGGTATTTTTTCCAGAACCTGAAATCACCTTCAAGCTTTCGATGCCAATCGGTTTCTGCGGAGTTTTAGCCATCACTGCTTTCGACCTTGCTGACTCATTGCCGGCAACATCTTCAGCCACGACCCTATAACGATAATCTGTATTTGAGCGAATCCCGGTATCCAGAAAGGAAGTCTCTCCTGAAGGAACAATACCTGCTAAAACCCCATCTCGATAAACTTTATAAATCGACATCCCTGACCCGGGTTCTTTATCAAGCGAAGCTCTCCAGCTTATCTGAATAGAATCAGGGCTTTTCGCTGACGCCAACACGCCCAATGGAAC
>CALIRS010000086.1 GCA_938042205.1 uncultured bacterium
TAAATTTACCAGCTTTTTTATGAAGCCAAGTTCATGTGGTTCAAGGTCAAGAAACGAGTCAAGTATTAACAGTTTATTTTCTAATCCGGCTTTGACCGGCTGTGCCTTAACAGCATCTTCGATATCAAAAAAATCTCTTTCAGAAAGTAGCTTAGTATATGCCTTGAAAATTTCTGCCGGGAAAAGTGCTCTTTTTTCAATCCTTTCCCATCGTTTGGAATCAAGCCTTGGAAAATCTTCTTCCTTTAGTTCAGCGATAGCTTTTTTTATTGAAAATTCTAAATCATGAGCAGAAAAATCAGTATGAGATTTTATTTCCTGTATAAAAGATGTCAAAGCTTTCGTAGAGGCCTCAAGTGAAGAACGATCTCTTTTTAAAAAAGCGTCCGCTCTTTCTCTTAAATTTATTGTTGCAGCAACAAGATTCCTGACAACCATATCCTGGGATAGCCTGTTAAGAGCCCTTTTGCCCTTCAATGTGTACTTTGAATGTTCAAAAGCAAAATCATTGATTGTGGTAAACGATGGCATTTCGATAGCGTTTTTGCCTGTTATCTGCAAATACCCTGCAAGCTGGGAAGTTCTTAGTCTTACCAGTCTATGATTTGGACAAAGCCAGAGAGTGTCTCCAAACCTCGAGGATTTGTCGAGCTCAAGAAAAACATTCTTCACTACTTTTTCTACATTTGACGGATGATATTGTTTGACGGTAACCATGGTTGTTAAGATAAGATTTTAATTCATAGTTTCGACAAAAATCGCAGCGGAGGGAAATCAAAGTAACTTAGTTTATGGAGAAATAATGCCTTCAAAACGTTCTAAGAAAATGCCGCCATTTTTAGTGATGGACATCCTGGAAACAGCTCAGGAGTTAGAAAAGCAGGGAAAACAAGTAATTCATCTCGAGATTGGCGAACCAGATTTTGAGACTCCTGAAATAATCAAACAGGCAGCTATTGAGTCATTAAAGAAAGGGGAAACAAAATATACGCACAGCCAGGGACTTCCTGAACTTCGGGAAGCGATATGCAATCATTATAGAGAAAAGTACGGCGTTAGTATCATTCCTGAACAGGTTGTGGTTACCAGCGGAACATCTCCGGCCATCTTTCTTGCAATTTCGTCGCTAATCGAACCTGGAGAAGAGATCATCATAGCTGATCCATCATATGCTTGTTATAAAAATATCATTGAATTCGCTGATGGGGTGCCTGTAACCGTGGAAATATTTGATAATGAAGGTTATCAACTCACTGCAGAGTCTGTGAAGAAAAAAATTACCTCAAAAACAAAAGCGATCATAATAAATTCACCGTCTAACCCTACCGGTACTACGCTTTCAAGAGAAACTTTAATGAATCTGGCTGATTTAGCAGAGAAATACGGTCTTTTTATATTAAGCGACGAAATCTACCACGAGCTGACTTATGAAGGCGAAGAAATTTCAGCACTGGAGGTGACTGAACAAGCGTTTGTTTTTAATGGTTTCTCAAAAGCTTATGCTATGACGGGATGGAGGCTTGGGTACGTGATAGCTCCCAAATCTTTTGTCAGACCTCTTCAGAAGATACAGCAAAATTTGTTTATTTGTGCTGCTAATTTCACCCAGCACGCGGGCGTGGCGGCGCTAATAAAAGGAAAATCTTTTGTAGAAAAGATGCGTCGGGAATACGATAAAAGAAGAAAATATATTGTGCCTGAGCTTAGAAAACTCGGTTTTGAGGTGAAAACTTTTCCTCAGGGAGCATTTTATGTGCTTGCGAATGCACAAAGGTTTACATCATCTTCATATGATTTTTCTCTAAAAATTCTTAAAAAGGTGGGGGTAGCAGTTGCTCCAGGCATCGATTTTGGTAAAAATGCCGAAGGATTTTTGAGATTTAGCTATGCAAACTCACTCGAGAACATACAAGAAGCCCTTTCGCGCCTGAAGTATCTGGAACGTTTAAAGTAAGGGCAATAAAAGCACATGGAGGAGAAAATTGAGTTGGGGGTTTACGTGCGCTGGATGAAAGATATGGCATTTGAAGCTACAAATGATCAAGTCTATCGTATTTTATGGATGCCGCAGGCGAAGAGGGCTGTCCAGGCATTGAGCCAACTCCTATGGAATGGTGATCGCTGCTCTTGCTAGTTGTACCGGGATGGTTGTAGTTTCTTTACTCAGGCGTATGGAAATCGATTTCGAAGCCTCCCATTTAGAAATAGAAGCTAAAAGAAGAGAAAGGCATCCAAAAGTGTTTAATGAGATCAAACTTTATTTCTACTTTGAATGCGTAGATGAGCCTGAAAAAGTTGCTAAGGTAGTGAGTATGTCCCAGGAAAAATACTGCTCAGTAGGCGCTTTGCTTAGAAAGACGGCAGCATTAAGTTACACCTTAATCATCAATAGCAAAATAATTGAATAAGGTTTTAGACTTTGAGTTATCCCATTACCTGGATCTGATATCTCTTTGCAAGAGAGTTGGCTTCATTTATTTCTGAATACGTGAGGCGGCGCGCTATCTCTGGAAATTCACCTGCTCTAAACTCAGGTCTATATTGAAACATCAGGTTAAAGTACGCGTCCGGCATATTTTCAGCAACCCACTTCATTATGGGTTCAGTGCAGCAATAGATATGTTCCGGGAGCACCAGGTGGCGAATGATAACGCTTGCCTGTCGGTCTGCTTCAATAAAGTTTCTTGAGACTACCTCAAAGTAGTTGGAAACGTTACTAAACTTTTTAGCGCATTCATCGTTACCATATCGAAAATCAGCAAGATAAAGGTCGGCAATTCCGTCCAGGAGTTTCATGGTCTCTATCGAGGCATACATGTTGGAATTCCACACTACAGGAACATTGGTCTTCAAAAGTGAAATGGTCTCAAGAACATCATAAAGGTCAGGATCAGGATTCCCACCTACAAAGTTGACATTTCTAACGCCTGACTTAAAATTCCTATCAATCCTTTTAGCGAGAGCCTGATGGTCAATTATTTCTCCGGAATCCGGGTACATAGCTATGTCCCAATTCTGACAGTAAACACATCTGAAATTGCAGCCTGAAAAAAACACTGTGTAAGAGGGAACTATCTCCTTTTCTTCTCCAAGATGTACAAACTCACTTGCAATACGAGCCTTTAAGCCAACGCCACAGGTGCCTTTCTTAACTGTCCTGTCAACCCTGCATCTTCTTTCGCACAGTATGCACTTTTTTAAGATTTTCTTTGCGATTGCCCTCTTCAGGTCGAGTAATGACCCTGCGCCCTGTGCATCCCCCTCCTTTTTGGCTTCTCTGCTTTCTTTCGTTGCCCCCTCATTTCTTCTTTCAGCTACGAAAGCTTCAGGAAGCTTCCAGAGATTTTGTTTTCGAAACTCCTTAACAGCGAGATCATGAACCTCAAAAGCCCTCTCAATAAGATCGCCTTTATAAGACTCTTCTCTGTTTAACGCAGTAACAAACTCTGCAACTGAAGGATTAGAAAAACTTGCGATCACCCAATGATAGGATGTCTCGTTCCCCGAAAGGACTCCTCTGTAATGTGGCAAATCAAAGCGATGAGCATTACACCCAATAGACACGTTCATAAATCTAATTTATCAAAAAAGTGCCCTTTCCTTCTATCGCTCAACACTTATTGCTTGATATCGTTTTTTTGTTAC
Source organism: uncultured bacterium (assembly GCA_938042205.1). Lineage (GTDB taxonomy): Bacteria > Actinomycetota > Aquicultoria > SKW223 > SKW223 > CALIRS01. The sequence continues at coordinate 3,646 of CALIRS010000086.1, forward strand.
ATCACCGCCTTCTCTCCGAATCTGTCAAGAATTCTCTTGCGGATTTCTTTCTCCGAAAGCCCTGCCTTCCGAAATTCTTTTACAAGGGAGCGGATGGCTATCCTTCTACGAGCTTCCCTTTCTTCCTCCCAGAACTCCCTGCTAAATGCTAATTTTGCAAGAAGCTTGGAAAAAACTTTTTTTCGTTCAGTTGCAGATGGGCTTCTCCCCTCAAGATACTTCTGAGTCACAGCGAGAGCCCTCTGAACCGCGAGAGGAGAGTGCCCGTCCTCAATCGCCCGTCCAATGAGATACGAATACTCAACACCTACTTCACGAAGTAGACTGTCAAAAGTAATATTTTCAGTTTTTCTGCTTTTGCTTTTTCTATTCTTAACCATTATTAACCCCAAATTAAAACATCTGTTCGACTTGGAGATAGTTAAATACTAACACATGCGTGTTACACAACAGAGCTAAACTTGAAAAATGATAAATTTTAACTAATAAATCTCGATTTGTAAGTTCTTATTGTCAGCAACAGGTAAAACCAACAAAAGTACTTTTTTACTTTTAAGCAGTTTG
>CALIRS010000087.1 GCA_938042205.1 uncultured bacterium
AAGGGATTCTGAAAATCATTTTTTGATAGAAGAACTGCTAAGAGAGGCGCACACGCTTAAGGGTTCATCAAGAATGGTCGGCCTTGCAAAAATTTCAAGCTTAAGTCACAAGCTTGAAGACATTTTTGTAGCGATCAAAGAAAGGAAATTAAAGCCGGGTGGTAGAGTTTCTGACCTTGTGTTTGAAATCCTTGACAATGTTTTATTCCTTACGGAAAAAGGAGAAGATAAAGATTTTAATCCTGAACTTTTACTTAACAAATGTGATGAAGTAATTTTCAAAACCTCTCTTTCACATGATTTTGAGAAAAAAACGAAAGAGAAAGAATATAAGAGAGATAGAACTGGCAGTGAGGTTATTAACATTCCTCCTTCAGACGAGCAATTTACAGAATTTAAGCAACCAGCTGCTCATCAGCTCGAGACCATAAGAATAAAAGCATCAAAAGTTGATGAGATTTTAAATCTCATAGGCGAACTGCTCATATATCAGAATAAAATGAGTGGCAAAGTTGGTCAGATAAGAAATACCCAAAGACAGATGGAGGATATAAGTGAGCTTTGGTCCCAGTTAAAGTCCTTGCTTGGAAGTGAAGGGAAAGAAAGCGAGTTTCAAGAAGAACAATGTCTTAATCTTTCTACACTTTTAAAAAAGGTATTTCAGTCTATAGAAGATTTTTTTAATGAATATGTTGAGGACACTTCGAGATTGGAAATTCTTATGCGTGACCTTCATGAAGTTGCAATGGAAATGCGCATGCTGCCGGCCTCATATGTATTCAGCACTTTCCCGCGTGCCGTTAGAGATATGGCAAAGCAACACGGAAAAGAAATAGACTTAATAATCGAGGGGGAAGATACAAGGCTTGATAAAAGGGTACTTGAAGAAATAAGTGATCCCCTGGTTCATATTCTCAGAAATGCAGTCGACCATGGGATAGAAACTCCAGAAGAAAGAAAGGCTTTTGGAAAGCCAGAAAAAGGAACTATTAGGGTATCTGCAATTCAAGAGGGCGACAGAATAATTATTAAGATTTCTGATGATGGAAGGGGCATCGACCCTAAAATTATAAAAATGACGGCAATCAACAGGGGAATCATTACGAAGGCAGAAGCAGAATCGATGTCGGATAGCGAAGCTTATTATCTAATTTTTAGGAAAGAATTTTCTACCAAGACGGCTGTTTCTGATATCTCTGGTCGAGGTGTCGGACTTGATGTCGTTAAACTCCATATCGAAGAAAAACTTAGAGGTTACGTGGATATTGAGTCGGAAGTGGGAAAGGGTACAACTTTTACTCTTATCTTACCACTTACAATGGCTATTATCAGAGCGCTTCTAATTCGATGCGGCGGACAGATATTTGCTTTACCGACTACGAACATTATAGAGACATTGATCTTGAAAAGGGAAAATATTCACCGGGTAGGAGATCGGCAGATTTTAAGACACAGGGACAGAAATATTAATCTTATGCATTTATCCGAAGTACTGGGTGTGGATGAAAAATTTGTCGATTCGGCAGGACAGCCTGCCGTTGTTGTGGCTGCTAGTGGTCAAAAATTTGCTTACGTTGTTGAAAGGCTTGAAGGCGAGCAACCTATTGTTATTAAACCTCTTGGGAAGCTATTAAAGAGAATTCCAAATATTGTTGGTGCCACCGTGCTCGGGAGCGGGGAACTCGTAATGATTTTAAATGTCAGCGACCTGATTAGAAATTCAAATGTTGAAAAGAAGGTTTTGAATAAAAGGAAAAGAAATGGGGAATCAAATAAGGTTGAATCGCTTTCTATCAGTGGTGGCAAGAACACAAAGAGAGTGCTTGTGGTGGAAGATTCCTTGACTACAAGAGAACTTGAGGTTAGCGTCCTGAAAGCGGCGGGATACGATGCTGTTGGTGTCAAAAACGGGATCGAGGCTATCGAAATGCTTTATCACCGTAATTTTGACCTGGTGATAACAGACATACTAATGCCTGGAATGAATGGTTTTGAGTTAATTAAAAGAATAAAGTCGGACAAAAAGCTTGAGAATGTACCGGTGATAGTTGTTAGTTCGTTAGGAAGCGACGAAGATCGTCTTAAGGGGCTTGAAGTTGGGGCTGATGGATATTTTGTAAAGCATGATTTCGATCAGAATAGTTTACTGGATTTAATTGATAGATTGGTCGGATGATGGAAAAGGATAGTTTTAAAAAAATAAAAGTGTTGATTGTTGAAGATTCATTAGTATGTGCTGAGATTATTAAACATATTCTTGAGTCTGATAATGATATCGTTGTAGCCGGGATTGCTCGGGATGGAAGAGAAGCAATTCAGAAAGTTGCAGAGCTAAGACCTGATATTATTACTATGGATATCCACATGCCATATATGAATGGCTTAGAAGCGACTGAATATATAATGGCTTATCAACCAACTCCAATTATCATATTATCCTCGACAATAAAAGGTAATGATACTGAACTTGCTTTCCAGGCAATAAGCGCCGGTGCACTTGACGCTCTTGAAAAACCAGATCCAGCTATCTGGGAATCTTTTGCCGAGGTAGGAGCTGAATTAATTGGTAAAGTTAAGTTTCTTTCAAAAGTAAAAACTATTACTCATATAAGGGGCAGGAGAAAAGAAAGACATCATCAAGGACCAGACGATGGAGCTAAAGCTACTACCGGGAAACATAAGAAAGGTTTTTATAAACCTTTAATAGTAGTTATCGGTGCTTCTACGGGGGGACCTCAGGCAATTGCCAGCGTTCTTGGGCCTTTATCTAAAGACTTTCCTGTTCCCATAATAATTGCTCAGCATATTGCTGAAGGTTTTTTAGATGGTTTGATTTCCTGGTTAAGGGGTGTTACTGGTCTTAATATTATTGCAGCTCAAAACATGCAAGAGATTACTCCTGGAAGAATTTATGTTTGTCCTACTAAATACAATGCAGTGGTTGTTGAGCCAGGTGTGATAGAGCTTATTCCTCCGGAAAAAGGAAACTTTTATTGTCCTTCAATTGATTTGTTATTTTCCAGTGTGGTCAATGTTTTTGGAATGCATACTATTGGTGTTCTACTAACTGGTATGGGTGAGGATGGAGCAAAAGGATTGAAAAAGATTTTCGATCAGGGTGGGCATACTTTTGCACAAGACGAATCTTCCTGCGTTGTTTATGGAATGCCGAAAGCTGCTGTTATGATGGGCGGAGTAAAGGAAATATTACCTGCTGAGAGCATAGGAAAACGTATAAAAGAAATCGCTGATGAAGGAATCGAAGCCGAAAAGCTAAAAGCTAAAAACTAAAAACTAAAAACTAAAAAAAAGATAAACTGAAACTTAAGAATATATTTGGTAATGGCTATTATTTTTAATAATCTATATCACTATGTTGCCATGTTACGACGTTACCAAATGTGGTGGGCGATGCAGGATTTGAACCTGCGACCTCCTGCGTGTGAAGCAGGCGCTCTCCCCCTGAGCCAATCGCCCATCTAAAATACTGTAACCGCTTGAGCAAAAATATATTACACAATTCTAATTATATTTCCTTGAAGTCTTCAATTTTGGGTTAAATAGTATATCATTTCTGTGAGTTCAGATAGTTCAGAATTGAACAAGGCAGCATACGCTATTAAGTTCTGAAATGTATTTCGACTGAAATAATGGAGGGATGTTGATGCTTATTGGGAAAGTACGAAGGGCGTTAAGGACCAATCCCAGGATAGGAAGACTGATCCTTGTCCTTGTACTTTTAATTCTTGTATCCTTACTATCTTTGTTTTTATCTAAAAGGGGCGTCCTTGAAGAACCAAAAATTTTAATTCCCCTCGACCCTCAAGTAGAGAAGCAGACAAAAAGTTCAAGAGAAGCAAAAGAAATAGAAGAAGTGATACAAAAATTTTTCTATAACTCATGGTTAAGTAATCAGTCACGAAAGAACGGTGGCTGGAATAATGTATTACCTCTTATGAGTGAGAGTTATGCATCAAAAATAAGGGATGAGCAAGCGATACAGAATGCTATTTCTATTGGGAGCATTGCTGAAGATGTGAAAGAAGTTAAACTGGTCAAGGAGGAAAGTCGACTTTTTGATCTTCAGATTGAAAATAAAGGAAAAGATAAAAACAAAGCACTTATCCTTGCTGATGTTAAATTTTTAATAGACCGAAAGCAAGCAAAAGATTACTATCTTCAACAGCAGATGATTATTTATCTTACGAAAGTCAAAAGTGAATGGAGAATCTATAATATATTCGTTTACGCAGCCAGAGAGGAACCTGCAGAATTATTACCTGGAGATTGATAATGAAACTTAAAGATAAAAAAGGTGAAATTTTACCTCGAGCATTTTTCTCGGCTTCGCTGGCGTTCTTGTTTGGTGCGCTTGTTATCAGTGCACTTACTCCATCAGAAAAAGTCTTAGGTAAAATTCTAGGGCTTATTTACTTACACATCGGGTTTGTTGCGGGAGCACTTTTGCTATTTTTAACTGCATCTATTGTGGCTATTCTTTCTCTAAAAGCCAGAAAAGACTTTTACCGGTCTCTTGAGTCAAATGCTTTAATTCTTGGCTTGCTTTCCTGGATTGTTTACATGGCATTTTCAATGGCGATTGCCTATATGAGCTGGGGTGACGTAAACTGGCAGGAACCTCGTCTGGTTATTGCTTTTCAAGTTCTATTTTTTGTTCTCCTCATTATTCTTTTACGTTTACTGGTAAGTGATATTTATGGTAGTTTGCTGACGGTTCTTGGAGGGTTGGGTGCGATTGGTATCTGGAGCAGGAGGTGGAACGTGCTACACCCTGAGGCACCCATAAGGCTTTCTGATTCTTTGAGAATAAAAGCAATGGCTGTTACTGTAATATTATTTATAATAATTTCCCTGGTTTTTCTCTTGGTTGCAAGGGTTATCGAAGACGTCAGGACATAATCGATGGATGCAAACCTGCTTTTGGAATATCTCGACAGACTGATGCCATTTGATGTGCAGGAAGAATGGGATTCATCCGGCATTGTAGTGAGGGGTAAGAATAATGTAGAAAAAGTCTGTGTTTGTCTGGAAGTAGAAAGCGTCCTCGAAAAGATTGAAAAAGAAAGTCCAGACGCAGTTATTTGTCATCACCCGCCACACTACAGAAAAGAGAAATACCCTCTTTTAAAAAACTTTCTCTCTAAATTTGCAGAACAAGAAAGATGGATTATTGCCTGCCATACGAATGCTGATTTTTGTCCTAATGGTTTCGTCGATGATTTATGTCGGAAAATAGGGATTGAGAAAACAAGACCCGTTGTTCCTAAAGGAGTAGGTAAAAGATATAAGGTCGTAATCTTTGTGCCTGAGGAATATACCAGTTCAATTTTGGAAAAGATGTCGAATGCAGGTGGCGGAAAAATTGGCTTTTATAATTCCTGTAGTTTTCGGGTGCCTGGAAAGGGAACTTTTTTTGCTACTGAGCCCGCTTCCCCGAAAGTTGGACACAAAGGAAAACTGGAAACAATTTCTGAAGTCAGATTAGAGTTTGAAATAGCAGAAGAATTTCTGGATCAGGTAATTACAGAAGTGCTTGATGCACATCCATACGAGGAACCAGTTTTGGAAGTGTATCCATTTAAGAGGTATGCAAAAGGATGTGGCCTGGGGCGCATCGGCAGTATTTCAGATATAATTGACATTTTTAAATTTTTAACATCTGTAAAAAAAGTTTTTCACTCCGCGCGATTAATACATGAGGCAAAAAACGAGGTGAAATCAATCGCAGTTTGTCCTGGTTCAGGTGCAAGAATTGTTGAAATATTTAAACCTTCGGAAGTAGATGTTTTTATAACTTCTGATGTTGGGTATCATGATTTAGAAACAGCAATCAAAAAAGGAATTTCAATAATTGAAGTTAATCATGATCAAATTGAAGAAATCTTTGTAGATTGGTTATCTGAAAAACTTGCGATGCTGACTGAAAAGCAGGGTGTGAAGATAGTAAGATTGTATAAACAGGAAGGATATCAGTAGTGTTTGAAGAATTAATAAACATTCAGACAATTGACCTGGAGCTTGAAGAACTTGAAGAAAAACTTAAGCAATTGAATAAGTTGCTTGAGACTAAGGGTCCTGAAATGCAACTTGAAGAAATGAAGAAAAGACTTGAAGCTTATAAAACACTTGTAAAGGAAAAAGAATTGAAGATCGACAAAATATCCGGTGAAATTCAGATCACCGAGGAAAAGATAAAAGTTGAAAATGAAAGGCTCTATTCAGGTAAAATAACTAGACCAAAGGAACTTCAAGCGATTGAAGGAGAGATAAAGTCGCTGAAAAAAAGAGTTGAGCAGTTGAAGGCTAATAAGGAAGAGCTGGAGAAAGAAATTTTTTCGGGAAAAGATAAGATTTCAAAGGCTGGGAAACTGGTAACAGATTTTTCAGAGAAACTTATAAAAGAAAAGAAAGAAAAGCTTAATACTAAAAAGGAACTTGAGTCTAGAGTCGAGTCTCTTAATAAGAAAAGAGAAAAATTAGTTGAAAAAACTAAACCAGAACATTACAAATTGTATGTTTCATTAAGAGAACGCTATGGAGGGGAAGTAATAGTAAAGATAAGCGAAAAAGCCTGTATGGGGTGTTTTGTCGAACTGGCTGCTAAGGATTATGAAAGAATTACAAAATTGGAAAGTGATATAAGTCTATGTCCAAACTGCGGTAGAATTCTGGTACCCGAGAAGATACCTCAATAACTAATAGCAGGGTGATCTATGAAGTATAAAAAGATTATTCTTAGCTTTGATGGCGCGTCGCGAGGAAATCCGGGTCCTTCGGCAATAGGCGGCATTCTAAGAGATGATAAAAATAGTGAGCTAGAAAGATATTCTGAATATATTGGAATAAAAACCAACAATTACACTGAATACAGAGCGTTAATAGAAGGACTAAATAGAGCTCTCAAGTATTCTCCAAATGAACTTCATATTAACAGTGACTCGGAACTTCTCATCAAACAGCTTAAAGGAACCTACGCTGTTAAAAGCAGTAATCTGAAACCTCTTTTCGAGGAAGCCAAAGAACTTTTGAGTAAATTCAAAAAGATCTACTTTACTCACGTTCAAAGGATGGAAAATGAGGAAGCAGATTTACTCTGCAATCGAGCCCTTGACCTTGCTCTTAAAGAAAGAAAAATTTTAAGCGGTAAAATCTCGGTTACCGTCAGGGAAAAATTTGATGCAGCGCATTTCTTAAGAGATTATGAGGGGAAGTGTGCAGGTCTTCATGGGCATACTTATTTTGTTGAAATTACTGTCTCAGGGACCCAACTTCGCCAAAACGGAATTCTAATTGATTTTGGTGAGATGAAAAGTATTATCAGCTCAGCTATTGAAAAAATAGACCATAAATATTTAAATGAGATTTCGCCTTTTACAGAGCAATCACCAACGGGAGAAAATTTGGCAATTTACCTGGCAGAAAATATTAAGGATAAGTTACCTTCCGATGTCAAACTTACCAGAATTGTAGTTTATGAATCGCCTGATTCCTGGATCACATACGAATGCTGACTACTGAATTCTAAGGGGATTTTTGCCTTTACCACCGTTCCTTTATCTGGAGCACTGAGTATTTGAAGATTTCCTCCTAATGTTTTTACATTATCAAACATTGATCTTATACCCACTTTCCTTTCTTTTTTTATTCTCGCTATTACATCCTTAGGCGAAAAACCGCGTCCGTTGTCTTTTATTACCAGCTCAATCTGGTCCTTGTTGCCAGAAATTGATATCTGCACGCTCGTTGCTTCTCCGTGAAAAATTGAATTAGATGAAGCTTCGTAAACAATTCTCATAATAGCGTTTTCGATATCTACCGGGATATCTCCTGAAACTGTTATAGAAAGTTGAAAAAAATCCTGTGGCATGTCAAAAGAGCTGATTACTTTTTCTAATGCTGATCTAAGTCCAATCGTTTTTCTTGCTTCGGGGTAAAGTTCAAAAATGTATTTTCTAAAATCTCTAATAGTGTTTTGAATCCTTGTTTTTAAGTTATGAAGGTTTTTCAATGATGAACCTTTTTCTTTCTGGAATTCTCCGATAGTCTTTTCAATTTCAAAAAGTGCCTCATAGAGTGTGGCAAGTAACTTTTCATTAATCTCTCTGGCTACTAGGTTTTTTTCTTCATCAGCAACTTCCTTTTCCCGCATTTTCATAAGCTCAAGATTGGTTAAAGAAGTGGCTGTCAGGGCAGCAATTACCTCAAGAGTTCTCAGATCACCGGATACCTCTTCTTTGGGGAGGGAAGTAATTCCAGCTACTAAACCGAATACTTTTTCTTGATAAGTGATCGGAACACACACCAAATGTGCTTTCCCTTCTGGTATCGGTGAAAATATTGGTTCAAGTTTTGAAAGACATTTCTTTCCCGCATCTATTAAAGGATCTCTCCAAAAGGTTTCAGGGTGTTCAGCCATTTTTCCTTTAATGACGGTTCGTGAAAAGTCAAGTTCCACTTCTTCTGAAGATGAAGCTAACATCACTAACGATTTTTCCATCCCAGTTAGACCTTTCACGGCTTGTGCCGCTGCCTCAAGAATTGGTCTTGGCTCGATTTTCCCTGACAACTCCTTGACCGTTTCTTTAAGAGAAGAAAATCGAGCTAAAAGTATTTTTTCTTTTGTTTGTAATGTCATCTCCGCAATGCGATAGGCAAAAAGCTCTGAAGTAAGCTTTAAAAGGCTGGATTTGAATTTATCTTTTTCCATGTTAAAGCGTGGTATATAAACGGCAATTTCCGGGATTTCAGCGATATTTACGAATTCGTACGAGAATCCATCGTGGGTGATTGTAAATTCTGAAGGAATCTGATTATTCACTTTGGAAATAAGATCTTCAATGTCAAGTGTTTTTAATAAGTCATTACTTTTAGTAAACATTTCTACGAGCTCGTTCTTTTTAAAATGGATGACAACAGCTCCTGTTAAATTCAGCCTTGTCAAAAATTGTATGAAAAAGGAAATCACATTATCTATAGAATAGGAGTTTTGCATGTCTCTCTGGAGATCTGCTATATCCCAGATATAGTCAAGAGGTGTTTCTAAAGGTTGAAATTCAGTTCGGGTTGGAGAAGAAGTTTCGGGAAGAAGTTGTTCTTGAAGACGATTGATAAAGTAAGAGACAACGGAAATCAATATGATAATCCCTGACATTGATGGAAGAAGAAGAGAAGAGTTTCTCAGAAAAGCCTGAGGGTTTCTCGTCAAAATATCTGCCAGTATAAAGAGCATAAAGATACTGGAATAGATAAATGTACTCGGGACTTTTAAAAGCCTGGAAATAGTTATGAAAGTGCCAAATAGATAAAAGATAAAGGGACTTTGAGATTTGCCAGTAAGTACAAGGCACAGTATCAAAAAAATTGCATCAACAGTAGCTAATAAAGGATTTTTTTTAAAAACATTTTTTGAGGTTTGATTAAGCACAAAAAGAGTTAATACTATGGAAAGAACAATGAAGATAACCATGGTAGTTAAGGAAGCTTTGCCCGGTGAAAAGAGATAGATGAAAATAGCTAAAACGATCCCTACAAACCTGAGAATTTTTTCGACTAAAAGATAAGTATCAAGAATCCTTATCATATTACCCCTTACAATTAACTTTTTAGTATTGTCTATTTTTGTTGTTGTTCCTCAGTTACTTCTATAATACCAAGCTTGATGCCTTCTGTTATAGCTTCAACACGGTTTCTTACGTTAAGTTTTTGAAAAATTCTGGAGACGTGGGTCTTTATGGTATCTTCAGATAAATAGAGATAATTTGCAATTTCTTTGTTTGACATTCCTTTCCACATTAATCTAAGAACTTCTATTTCCCGCGAAGATAACTTATTTATCACTGCTTCTTCGTTCCTTAAGGTTTTTGAATATTCAAGAATCTTTCTGGCGATATCGGGATGTAATACAATTGAGCCTTTATGAACCATTCTAATAGCGTTCACAAATTCTTCTGCAGTGACATGTTTTAACAAGTAGCCGGATGCACCAGCGGATATCATTTCAGAAATCTCGTATTTAGAATCGAATGAGGAAAGGCAGAGAATTGAAATTTCATCTGAAATCTTTCGGATTCTATTAATAACTTCAACGCCTGACATGTCCGGAAGCCTGACGTCAAGGACACAAACATCAGGCTTCTTTTTTTCGATAAGATGTATACCATCTCTTCCTGTAGTTGAAACGCCAACTACTTCAATGTCTTCGTATTGTGAAAGAAGACTCTTCAAGCTTTCAAGCACCAGGCTATGATCATCAATTAGTGTTACTTTGATGTGTTCCATCTCTTACCTCGTTGGAAGGATTGAAAGGTAAAAAAGCGTTAATTCTAGTCCCTTTATTTAAGACGCTTTCTATAGAAATCTTTCCTTTAAGGGCATCTACCCTTTTTTGCATTGATTCAATCCCAAAGGTTTTCTTACCTGTCACAACTTCGCTATCTCTAACAGAGGGAATGCCTTTACCGTCATCTCTTATATCGATTTCCAGACCATTTTTTCTTTGTTTAATGTTAAGGTAAATATTAGAGGCTTTTGCATGTCTGATAGCGTTTGATAATGCTTCCTGAATAATACGCAATGTCGCATTTTCAATTTCTAAAGGGAGCCCTTCAGGTGGTAAATCTCCAATATCTAGATGTATTTTTGCTGGCTTGCTTTCATAAGAGAAGACGATTCTCTTGATTGCTGCTTTTAAGCCAACATCAGTTAAAGCATGAGGATAAAGCTCATAAATGTATTCTCTGGCTTCTTTTATGGTACGCTGCAATTCTTCCCTTAAGTAAGTAAGTTTCTTTTCGGCCGTCTCGGGATGGCGTTTAATGTTCTTTATAGCGGCTTCAATGATGAGAAGCATGCTGAATAATGATTGAATCAAGCTATCGTGCATATCTCTGGCAATGCGATCTCTTTCAATTGAAATTGCAACCTGTTCTCTCTCCTTCATAAGATCGAGGTTAGCCAGCGATGTTGCAACAAGAGCGGCAATAACCTCCAGCGTTCTCAAATCTCCCATTACTTCATCTCGAGAAAGTGAGGTTAAACCTGAGATAACTCCATATATCTTTTTCTTAAAGAAGAGGGGCACCGAGATTAATAGGCTTTTGCCACCAGCTACGGTGGTAAGCACCGGTCTCAGTTCTTCAATGCATTTTCCGGCGACTTTTGTAAAAGAGTTCCTCCAGAGTTCTTCAGGATGTTGAATGATTTTACCCTTAATGATGGTATTTTGAGAGTCTAGATTTATGTCCTCGGGCGATTCTGCTAACAGGACAATTGATTTTTCCATACCGGTAAGCCCTTTGACAGCTTCTGCAGCAGCTTCAAGAAGGGGCCTTGTTTCAAGTTTTTCTGAAACAGTTTTAGCCGCTTCATAAAGAGAAGAAAAGCGCGTTAAAAGTATTTTTTCCTTTTTAGAAAGGGCAATTTCAGCACTGCGATATGCGAATAGATCACTTGTAAGTTTAATAATTCCATAGGCAAAAAAGTCATCTTCTTTTATATCTGTAAGATATACAGAAACTTCAGGTAAATCGGAGATAAGAGAAAAGTTTTTCGTTTCATTGTTAATATTCAGGTTAAATTCGTCTGGCGGTGAATAATCTCTTTCTGAAAAGTTTTCACTAATATCTAAGAGAGAAACTTTATCTTTGTCTAACCGTATTAGGAAAACGGAACTTGGTTTTTTGAAGTGTAGCACCATTAAAGCAGGAATACCATTTTCTTTTAAAAAACTTAAAAATTTCTCGTATATAGCCTGTAAAGAGTAGGAATTTTGCATTTCTTTTTGAACACTGATGGATTTCCAGATGATGTTAGCAGCGACATCTCGACTATATGGCTGGGTAAGCACACTTTTTGTAGTTTGAGAGGGATGTTTTTCTCCGGTATGTTCTTCGTAAGTTAAAGTGGATTGTGTTTCTGCCTGGGTTTGTTCAGAAATGTTAAGCACATAGGAAATCAGAGCAGCGAAAATAGAAATACCGGAGCTAGATGCAAATGATGGGTAT
>CALIRS010000088.1 GCA_938042205.1 uncultured bacterium
TAAAGATGAAGCAGAAAAAGAGCTTAGAGAAAGAAGAGCAGAAATTCAGAAACTTGAAGAAAGGATTATTAAGAGAGAAGAGGCAATAGATCAAAAGTTACAGCTTATTGAAGAAAAACAAGAGGCTCTAAATCAAAAGGAAAAAGAAATCGATGAGCTCAGGAAGAATATAGATAGTCTTCTGTCTCAGCAAATGCGGGAACTTGAAAGAATCACCGAAATGAGCAAAGAAGAAGCAAAAGAGCTTCTTTTGAAAAAAGTTCGTGAAGAAGCAAAGCTCGAAGTGGCGCGGATCATACGGCAGGAGGAAGAAAACGCTCAAAGAGAAGCAGAAAAAAGAGCACGTGAGATAATTAGCACTGCAATTCAAAGGTGTGCAACCGACCACGCAGCTGAAACTACTGTATCTGTAGTACCTCTTCCGACTGATGATATAAAAGGCAGGATTATAGGGCGTGAGGGTCGTAATATTCGCACTTTTGAAAATCTCACTGGCATAAACTTGATAATCGATGACACTCCAGAAGCGGTAGTTCTCTCAAGTTTTGATCCAATAAGAAGGGAAATAGCCCGAAGAACTCTTGAAAAACTAATTGCTGATGGCAGAATTCACCCTGCGAGGATAGAAGAAATTTATGAAAAAGTTAAGGATGAGATTGAAGATGAATTTACAGAAGTAGGAGAGGAAGCAATCTTTGAGACAGGCATTACTGGAGTACACCCTGATCTTGTTAAAACACTTGGTAAATTAAAGTTCAGGACTTCTTATGGTCAAAATGTTTTGCGACACTCATTGGAAGTAGCTCATCTTGCCGGTTTGATGGCTGCAGAGTTGGGGCTTGATGTTAAAGTAGCAAAAAGAGCAGGTCTCTTGCATGATATTGGCAAAGCTCTTGGTCACGAGGTAGAAGGTCCACATGCACAAATTGGAGCAGATCTTGCAAGACGCTATAAAGAGCTTGACGAAGTAGTTAGTGCGATTGAGTCACATCACGGAGAAACAAGATTTGAGTCTATTTACGGAATATTAATTCAAACAGCAGATGCCATTTCTGCTTCAAGGCCTGGAGCAAGGCAGGAGACGCTTGAGAGCTATGTTAAAAGACTCGAAAAACTTGAAGAGATTGCTCAGTCTTTTACAGGGGTAGAAAAATGTTACGCTATGCAGGCAGGTAGAGAGTTGAGAATTATAGTTAAACCGTCTGATATCAGTGATGAAGAAGCCGATCTTCTGGCACATGATATTGCCAGAAGAATTGAAGAAGAGCTGCAATATCCAGGCCAGATAAAAGTAACTGTGATAAGAGAACACCGCGCAGTTGAGTATGCCAAGTAGTTCAGATAAAGAAAAGGAAAATCTGATTAATTTTGTATACGAGTTAGCGGGCAGGGAAGTCAATCTTGTTGAAGAGGACTTCGGAAGCGGTTTCTACAGACTCCACTTGAATGAAGCTGAGAAAAGGCAGGCAAGACATGATATCCGATATGTTGAAGATGCTCTGGTAGAACTTTTGAGAAACTCCAGAGACAGTAATGCTACTCACATCGCGGTAGCACTTCATTTAAGAAATGGAAGATATCGTGATTTAACCGTTATCGATAATGGACAGGGTATTCCAGCAAAATACCATGAAATAATATTTGAGCCACGCGTGACCTCGAGACTCCTTAACTTTATAGAAGATGATTATGGAGTGCACGGGCGTGGAATGGCACTTTATGCTGTAAAAGAAAGAAGTTTGACTGCGAAAGTCTTTTTTTCAAAACCAGATGCTGGCACCTCAGTTGGAGCAGTATTTGATATCAAAACTCTGCCTGAAAAGAAAAATCAAGCAGAAAGACCCCGCGTTATAAGGGACAAAGATGGATTTATAGTTAAAGGAGTAAAAAATTTATCTTACGTGCTTACTGAATTTTCTTTAAAAAACCCGGACATAGAACTTTTTGCAGGTTCACCTTCAGAAATATTGGCATTAATCTTGAAATCACCTGGCTACTCAATGCTACGAAAAGCAGTTTTTGGAGAGTATCTTGAAAATCCTTCTGCTGAAAAACTTCTATTTTTATCAGAATGCATCGGGCTTAAAATATCTTTAAGAAATACATATCGGGTGATGGCTGGTGAAATAAGTCCACCAACTGTTGTCAGGAATTCGTGGATTAGTAGAACAAATTATCACCTTACAAAAAATGCAGCCATTAGATTTAATTATTCAGATTGGAAGAAAATCAAGGAGTGTCTGGAAGGCAATCTTAAACCTTTCATCGATACTTATGGTTTAAAAATTTCTGAGATAAAGCAGACGAGAAAGAAGAATGAGATTAAAATTACAATCTCAATTGAAGAGAACGAAGAGATTTAGGCATTTACATCAACTTCTCAACCGAATAACATTATTCTCGAATATAATGTTGTAGTTGAACTACAGAGGAGGTAACATGGAAGTTCTAAAGGTATCATCGAAGTCGAACCCTAATGCTGTGGCAGGAGCTTTGGCAGGAATTATCAGAGAAAAGGCTGCCGTTGAAATTCAGGTGGTGGGTGCTGGAGCACTTAATCAGGCAGTAAAAGCAATAGCTATCGCTCGTGGTTTTCTAGCGCCAAGCGGGGTCGACATCTGGTGTATCCCTTCTTTCCGGGATATTGAAATTAATGGAGAGAAGAAAACAGCAATAAGATTGCTTATAGAAGCCCGGCAGTGATTCAAGTGCCAGCCGACCTTCATCTTCACACAGTTGCATCTGATGGAACTTTTACTCCGGAAACAGTGATAGAAATTGCGCATCGGTTGGGAATAAACACAGTTTCCATAACCGATCATGACACTGTTGATGCTCTTGAAGAAGGTTCTAAAAAAGCGATATCTTGCGGGATAGAATTCATTCATGGTGTTGAGTTAAGCAGCGTATATGAGGAAACTGACGTCCATATTCTTGGTTATTTTGTTGACTGGAAAAATCGAGAACTGAAGAGTTATTTAAGCGAACTTAAAAAGAAAAGGCTTGATAGAGCTGAAAGAATGGTAAAACTTCTCAAAGATCATGGCTTCGAGATTGCGTTTGAGGAAGTGCTTAAAGAAGCTAATAATTACAAAGGTGTGGTGGGAAGGTCTCATATTGCCCGGGCATTGGTTAAAAAAGGATTAATTCATTCTGTGGAAGAGGCTTTTGAGAGGTATATAGGTCTCGGAGGCATCTGTTACGTGGCACATACACTACAAACCCCATTTGAAGTTATTGACCATGTAAAACAGTTTAAAGGGATTCCAGTTCTTGCTCACCCGGGACTTTTAAAAGATGAGACTTTAATTTATCGCCTTAAAGATGCCGGGCTTGTGGGTATTGAAGTTTTCCATCCAAACCACTCTCATTATGATGAAGAAATATTTCTTGAGCTGGCAAAAGAATTAAATCTTCTGGTTACTGGGGGGTCGGATTGCCACGGGATAGGATCTGAGATGGGGATGAGAATTGGAAGTGTGATTCTTGAGGATAAATATTTGAGAAAACTAAAGTCAGTTAAAAGTCTTTCTTAAAAATCTCTTATATGAGTTTCTAACATTCGCTGGCAAGTAAAGCAATCTAATCACATTGTAAAGAATCTACATAATTATCTGTTAAAATGATTACTCTGAATAAGACTAAAGAAATGAAGTATTTTATCAGGACTTTTGGTTGTCAGATGAATAAGCATGACTCTGAGAGAATTTCAGGTCTTCTTTCTTCTTTAGGTTACGAAGAAGTTTATAAACCTGAAGAAGCAGACCTGATTATAATAAACACCTGCGCAGTTAGAGAACATGCGGTCGAAAGGCTGAAAGGGTATGTGAGGTCTCTTAAGAGAGATTGTAAAAGAGGGGCTTTTATTGCTATTGCAGGATGCGTTTCACAGGCACAAAAGGAAAATCTTTTTAAAGAATTACCTTTTGTAAATATAATTTTTGGTCCAGACACAATTGAAAGTCTTCCTGAGCTTGTAGAAAAGGCAATTGTAGAAAAACATGTTATTGCTACCGAAGAAAGCCCGGAGAAATTTGCATCAAATTTGCCGGCTTCAAGGGAGAGGAAATACAAAGCCTGGGTAGCTATTACTAAAGGGTGTGACAATTTCTGCTCATATTGCATTGTGCCTTATGTGAGGGGGAGAGAGCATTCAAGGAAATTTGAATCTATTATTTTTGAAGTTAAAAAGCTTAAAGAAGAAGGAGTTAAGGAAGTTACTCTTTTGGGACAAAACGTAAATAGTTACGGTAGAGATTTGTATGGGAAGCCAAAATTTTCCGAGCTTCTGGAAGCAGTTGCCGCGACAGGTATTGACTTTGTAAGATTTGCAACTTCTCATCCCAA
>CALIRS010000089.1 GCA_938042205.1 uncultured bacterium
CTTCTTTCTTTTCTTCTTTTTTCTCTTCGTCGCTACCCTCAGCTGCTTTTCGGAATTCTTTAGCGCTCTGACCAAGCGCTCTGGCAAGACCCGGAAGTTTAGTAGAACCGAAGAGTAACAGGATTATCAGAAGAATAATTAAAAGCTCCTGCGGACCAAGCCCTAATATTGCTGGAAAAATTTTCATTCTCTCACCTCAAACATTTTTTGCTTGCAACAACGATAACTATACCGCATTATTCCTGTTTTATCAACGCAATCAACTCACACAATAGGCAATAGGGGTCAGGTCTTGAATTGTGAATTTGCACTTCAGACGTATAGTCACAAGATCAAATTTTCATTTCCAATCCTAATATATTCATTCTTAAAAAGTAAATTTAAGTCCCAATCCAATTTACACCTATTTGTGTCTCATTAGTTTCTATCTGATAATTCTTTCGGGATGAGTATAAATAGTGAAATTTCTTCCTCGAATATAGCCAATAACAGTTATATTGTATTTTTCAGCAAGAATTACTGCTGCATCCGTTGGAGATGAGAGAGACAGACAAAATTCGGCTCCTGCCCTAACTGCCTTTGAAACCATCTCTGACGAAAATCTTCCCGTAGCAAATACAGCAATAATTTCACCGGAGCCTCTCATAAGGTAAGTCCCAATCGCCTTGTCGAGTGCATTATGCCTGCCAATGTCCTCTTTTAAAAAGAATGTATTGTCAGAACCTAACACCGCTGCTGAATGTATCCCGCCTGACTTTCGATAAATCTCTGCTGTTTCCTGGCACTTTTTAACAAATTCTATCACCTGTTCTGGTGTGAAGGTTGTTTTCTTTTTGACCTTCTTGAGTCCCTTTAAATTCATCTTTAAAGAAACTCCTCGCCCACATCCTGAAGTAAGGATCTTTCTTTTTGCTTCACTTAAGGAAACTTCGGTATTAGTTTCCACCCAAGCGTTCCCAGTCGTGTCAATCTCCAGCCTTGAAATCTCGCTCACTCCGCAAATTATCCACTCAGTAAATAAAAATCCGACCACCAATTCTTCATCGCTACCAGGCGTCGTAGAAAGTGTAACCAGTTCATCGCCGTTAAGATAAACCACTATTGACCTTTCTTGAGGTAACTCTTTTTGTACCTCAATCCAGTTCCCGCGGCTAAATCGATATGTTTTCATTCAAACCTCTCAAGGCTATTTCCTCACCACGTTGATAGTCTTTCTCAGTATTTATGTTGAAAAAGCAAATATCAGGGTCACAGATTTTTTCCACTTTTGAAATTGGAAGTACCCGGGTTGTATCTTTTCTGTAAATGGATATCATCCTTACATTTCCTTTCTTTACAGATTTTAGAGTAATTTCATATAAATCGGACGAATACCAGCCAAAAAGTGGCTCAACTCCCCTTCTACTTTCCGCTATCGATATGAGATGATCCTTTGAAAGACCTCTATATAACTCTTTCATCAAATCTCTTGAAGGGAAAGGCATGTCTCCGGCGCATAAAAATACTTGCGAATCTTTGTTCGCTTCAAAAACAGACAGAAGTCCGCCAAGAGGCCCTTTCCCTGGAAATTTATCTTTTATGAATACAATCTCGGTTGATGTCACCGGTAAAGGTTGAAAAGTTCTTTCATCTTTTTGTCCAATCAAAAGGTCTATTTTGTCGAAAAACTCTGGCTCTGCAAGTGAGCTGATAATCCTTTCAAGGATAGTTTTGCCCCCCAGTTTTAAGCGTATCTTTTCAACTCCAGAAAAGCGTGTTGCTCCTCCCCCGGCAAGTATGGCAAGAATTCTATCAGGCTTGTCAGGAACAATCCTTTTCAAGCGAATCAGCCTTCTGATCTCGACAGATAATAAAGTGTGTGCAGCAATTCAACTACCGGGTTTGAATTATGCACCTGAACATTGGGGGGAGCGCTGAGATATACATCAGAGTAATTAATAATTACCTTGATTCCTGACTTAACCATTAAATCAGCAATTTCTTGAGCTGCCTCGCGGGGGGTTGCTATAATCCCGATTTTTATACCTTGCTTTTTAACTACATTTTCAAAAACTGAAATGTCTCTTACTTTTATTTTCCCTATCTGAGTGCCTATTTTTTCGGGATCATTATCGAAAATAGCTGTTATTTTAAAACCATGTTTCTTCAACCCTTCATAATTGGCAATCGCTGTACCAAGGTTCCCTGCGCCTGCAAGTGCGATCTTTCGGGTCTCTTGACCACCAAGAATTTTCTGAATTTCTTCAATCAGCTGATTAACAGGATATCCCAGACCTTTTCTTCCGAAAGTGCCAAAACGAATTAGATCTCTCCTGACTTCTGCCGGGTTGACACCAGTACACATGCCTATCTCTTTCGAAGACACAAAACGGTATCCTCTTTCACTAAACTGAACCAGACAGTTTAAGTAGGAGGAGAGTCTTTCAATTGTTCCTGAAGAGTACTCAACTTCTAGCGGGACTTTCTTCACAGGCAATTTCAACACCATCACAATCAAAGATGTTGCTTAATATCAATAGTATGTAACTATAGTATCAATAATTTTGTAACAGTTTTGCAATATTAGCAATGATATTAGCAATATATAAAGCGTTGAAACTACAATAAACTATCGTGTTTTATAAAAAGAACGTACCGCTTCTAAAACCATTTCAACCTGTGATTCTGTCATGTGTGGGAACATAGGAAGTGCTAGTGCTTCTTCAGAAGCTTTCTCTGCCTCCGGCAAGCTTCCCGAAGAATAGCCATATCTTTTACAGGCATTTTGAAGGTGAAGTGGAAGTGGATAATAAACACCACAACCTATACCCCTTTCAAAAAGAAAAGCTTTAAGCTTATTTCTCTTTCCTTCAGGTATGCGTACAACATAAAGATGGTATACATGGTATGCGTACTCAGCTTCCCGAGGTAAAATAATTGGGAGTTCCTTTAGTCCCCTATTATAGAAATGCGCAATATAACGCCTCTTTTTATTCCACTCATCTATTTTTTTAATTTTTATAGAAAGTATCGCCGCCTGTAAAGTATCTAAACGGCTGTTATAGCCAGGCTTCTCGTGAAAATACTTTTTCTTGCTACCGTGAACTCTGAGAACCTTCAAATCACCAGCAAGCGCCTCATCGTTTGTTGTAACAGCACCACCATCACCAGCGCCACCAAGATTCTTTGTAGGAAAAAATGAAAATGCTGCTGCATCTCCAAGTGAACCTGCTTTTATTCCATTGTATGCGGAACCTATCGCTTGACAGGCATCTTCAAGAACTAAAAGATTTTTCGCTCGAGCAATATCCATAATTTTCCCCATATCA
>CALIRS010000090.1 GCA_938042205.1 uncultured bacterium
ATTGCAGGCCCAATTCCTAACTTTGCATCCGGATAAAGCTCTTTGACAGCTGCTGCTAATATGTGAGAGGTGGAATGCCTCAAAATATCTATTCCATCCTGCGAATCCAGAGAAATTAATTGAATTGTTGAATTATCTGTAACCGGAGTTCTAAGGTCTAAAACATTATCTCCTATTCTTGCAGCTACAACCTTTGTATTTAAAGAAAGGAATTTTAATATATCAAGGATTTCTGTCCCATATTCGACTTCAAGGCTCTGTCCGTCAATTTCAACTAATACCTTTTCGGGCATTTTCTTTCCTCCTTTTAAGTAGAAAATAATAATTGAAGTTATAAAATAATTAAAGGATTGATAAACAACACGCTTAAAAGTAAGGGTGAGATTAATGAAAAGCATCTCTATAAAACTTATCTATACCCCAGATTGTGAGGGTAGCATACAGGCAGACGCCATAATAAGTGAACTGATCGAAGAGTTAAAGGATAAAGTTTTAATTGATTATTCAAAAGAATCTGTACTCTCCGTAAAAGAACTTTCTGAAAAGGAAATATATGGCAGTCCGACAATCCTTGTAAACGAAAAGGATATTGAATTTGGGAATAGAAAAATACCAAAATCACTTGGATGACGTATCTATAAAACTGAGAGGGGTCTCAGTCGTTCACCTGATAAGAAAATGATTCTTGAATCTGTTTTAAAAGAGTTAAATGAAGATAAATTTACAGATTAAATCCTTAAAATACTATTTTACTTTAAGTATCGCTATAGTTCTAATGTCTGAAAAGCCTGTAAAATCACATCCATGGAAGTAATTAAAGAAGAAATTGTCGTCCTGCTTATGGCAATGCTTCCTGTCTGGGAGCTACGCGGGACCATCCCTTTTGCTGTAGAAGTGTTTCATCTAAATCTGTTTAAGGCTGCTGTTATCTCTCTGATTGGAAACACTCTCTCAGTCATACTTATTCTTTTATATTTAGAAAACGTTGCCAGGGTTTTATCCTCTCGATTCACTTCTATGGATAGGTTCTTCAAAATGCTCTTTGAAAAGACCAGAAAAAAACATTCCCAAAGAGTAGAGTTGCTCGCCGATCTTGCTCTACTCACTTTCGTGGCAATTCCTTTACCAGGCACTGGCGGCTGGACAGGAGCTTTGATAGCTGTTGTCTTTAACCTCAATAAATGGCGCTCGTTTTTATCTATATTCTTCGGATTGATAGGTGCAGCAATTATCATATCTCTCACTTATACCGGATCGAAAGCCCTGATGATAAAAATATGGTAAATATTTACAACCTCAAAATCATGATATTTTCGTTTTCTAAGCTTATAACTTTTCTTTATCTGCCTGTGCTATAATGCTCGCTAAGATGTATAAAGAATACGCAGTTCAAAGGACTTTTAAAAGAATTGGAATTATGGGTGGTTCTTTTAATCCGATCCATATTGGCCACCTGGTAACTGCGGAAGAAGCCTTTTCCCAGTTCGACCTGGATATAATAATTTTCATCCCCTCAGGGCAGCCTCCCCATAAAGAACCCAGGAAGTTTGCTCCCGCAGAGGATCGCTATTTAATGACAGTGATCGCTACTGCCTCCAACCCACACTTCATTGTGTCACGAATCGAAATTGATAGAAAGGGACCTTCCTACACAGTAGATACCCTGAAAGAACTGAGGAAGATATACAGTTCCGAGACAGAGATATATTTTATAACAGGGGCCGACGCTATCCTGGAAATCCTTACCTGGAAAACACCCGAAATCCTTGCTGAACACTGCGAATTTATCGCTGCCACCAGACCGGGATATTCACTTGAAAAATTTAAAGAACTCCACCTTTTAAACGAAAATGCTAAGAAACTGCCTAAGGTTCATTTTATGGAAGTCCCAGCTCTAGCAATTTCCTCCACTGATATCAGAAAGCGACTTCGCAACGGACAACCTATTAAATACCTTGTCCCGGAGGGGGTTGAACATTACCTGTATAAATCACAACTTTATACTACTGAAAACTATGGTTCTTAAACCTTGAGGCATAAATATGGAAAAAGAAGAAAAAAACGTAGACAGCGAAGAACTTTCCGAACAAAGCCCTTTCAAATCTGACAAAGAATTTATAGTCCCATATCGAGAGCGTCGCCTAATAAAGAAACACCTTATTCCTCGCCTCGAGCAACGCAGACGCAGAATACGTATGTTCAAATTAATTACAGCAATTACATTAGGCGTTATTGTGCTCTTAATGAGTACCTACTCTATCCGCCTGAGAATTTCTCGTTATGCTTTTTTAAAGGAGGAGCGGGCATCGAGATCGAAGAGCCAGGAAAAGCCTTTTAAAACGAAGAGCATTATTTTTGTTGCTTTTTCTATTGATGAAAAAAACAGGATAAATGAAGTATCTGTTATCGGGTATGAAAAAGAGGAAAAATCCATAAAAATAATTAGTATAAAGGGTGACATTTATTTGAATCTTCTTGGTGCCGGATTGCAGGAGTTAAGATCGACAGATGTAGGCTTTGCTCCTTTGACTTTTTATTCGATTGTTAATACGTTTCCATTCGATATTTCCTTTTTTTTGCTCTTGCCTTCCGAAAAATATGAAGCCGCTTTGATGAATAAAGATATCCATCTCATGCTTAATGCGGCCAATAGATTTGTATCAAAATATAAGAAAGAAGTCCCTGATAAAGAAATCGAAGCCTACAAGGCTGATTTCAGAAAGATTGAAAAGAAGAACGTGGAAATAATCCCCTGCCCGACCAGGCTGAGTCAGGCTGGCAAACAAGATGTGATGATTGTAGATGATTCAGGCCTTTCTCAAACGTCTATGATTCTTTTTACAGGCGTTTTTAAAAAGAAAGAGGAAAAAGGAGTTGTACTGGTACTAAATGGTTCAGGTGTTGCCGGCGCAGGTTCAAAGGCAGCAATGCTTCTAATAAGCGCTAACTTTAAAGTGTTCGCTGTTAGAAATGCGGAAAGTTTCAATTACAAAGAAACCATAATAGAAGTTTACGGTGAAAATCAAAAACAAGGAGAACAGGTGCTCAAAGTGCTTAAATTTGGAAAAGTTTATCCAAAACCTGTAAAAAACGATGTCATCGATGTTTCTGTGATCGTTGGAGAAGATTTTGCAAGGTCCCCTTAAAGGAATTTGTTATGAGCAAGAGGTAAAATAAGAATCAGGGATTTAGAACTTTAAAAGGGAGGTTGGAACTGGCAAGAACAAGAAACACTGAAGAAGTAGTTATCAGCCTCGCCAGAGCGGCAGAAAACAAAAAGGCAGAAGACATTGTGATTTTAAAGATTGGTGAGCTCCTTAGAATCTGTGACTACTTTTTAATCATGACCTCAACTTCTCCCCCTCAAGCTGATACATTAATAGAAACCATTAGAGAGGAGGCAAAGAGAAGATCAATTAATGTTTTTAAATCTTCAATCTCTAAAAGCAATGACTGGATACTGTTGGACTTGGGAGATATTGTGGTCCACATTTTCTCTAAGGAAGGTAGAGAGTATTACCAGCTGGACAGGCTCTGGAAGGATGCTCCTGTTCTGAAGGTAGAATAAGCAGGTAAAACTCTGTTAGAGTCAGATTGACGAAGTCTATAGCCATTTCTATAATGATTCTTGCATCTTACTTTTCTTATTGTGGGGATGTAGCTCAGTTGGGAGAGCGCCTCCTTGGCGTGGAGGAGGTCACGGGTTCAAGTCCCGTCATCTCCACCATACTTGCATCCTATTGAACAGAACTGGGGTCAGGTCTTGAATTGTGAATTTCCCAGCTCAGGCAAATGATAACAAGAGCGAATTTTCATTTTTAATCTTTATTTATGCATTCTTGAAATGTTAAATTTAGGACCTGATCCTAAAAACCATAAACTTATTTATAGACCACGTAAACCATATTTTGGTACAATCAAAAAGGGGTTAGGGGTAGAGAAAAACATATAGCTCTTCATTCCAAGCTTCTCTACCTGGATAAAAATGGAAGAGGAACAAAAGAAAAAGATCCTCGCAATTACCCTTAAGGTCTTTTGGACTAGCTTAATTCTTATTGTGTTCTTCTCAATTTTCGTACCCCTCGCAGTATATGTTTGGCCTGACGTCATAATCTTCGCTTTTCTTGGAATTATACTTGCGACTTCGCTTGTTATAGGCTGGACGATTTTTGCAGAAGATAAATTAGCCAGTAAAATTATGATATCTCTTTCAGGATTTGCTGCGATTTTAGCCACTTTTTACTATTCAAATGCAGCTGTCAAGAACTTAGAAACTTTAAAAACGTACAATAAATGCTACATTCCATTTTTTTCCTCCCTTGCGCTGGGTTTTTTGACAGTACTTTTTATCAAGATTGTCTGGGTAGAAAAAGCAGAAGAAAAAGCCGAGGGAGCCACTCGAGAAAAGGAGGAAACCATTGAGCAATAAAAACACCGAAAAACACCCTCTAATACCTCCTGAATTTTTAAGAGCTATTGCTATCTGGTCTCTAATCCCAAGCTATTTGATTGCTGGTGGACTTATTGGTTACGGACTTGATCGCTACTTTCACACATTTCCTTACATCACCTCCGGGGGATTACTCTTGGCATTGGGACTTGCCGTCAGAGACGTTTTGAGACTCAAAGAAATGATGTTTAGAAACAAAAGGGGAGGATAAATGCCTCAAGCCATAGCACATAATCTTCCTTATATAACGATCTTTAACTTTCTCTTAGTATGCATAATTCTTACTATACTTGCAGTTATATTAAGTAAAGATGGTTTTAAAGAAGTTCCTGGAGAAAGGCAAAATATCGCGGAGTTTTGCCTCGACTGGTTTTTTGATAAAGCCAGTGATATGGGAGTTTCCTCTACTAAGACTGTGGTCGCCTTTTTAGCATCCTTGTTCTTTGTAATTCTATTTTGTAATCTTCTTTTAATTTTGCCTCTGTCACCTTTCAATATACCCCCTACATCCTATTACAGCGTTCCTCTAGCGCTTGCGCTATGCTCAATTTTCGGAACCATTATTGTAACTGGCGTGTACAGAGGCAGTCTGAATGCTGTCAAACATCTTTTCTGGCCAAATCCACTTCAGTTGATTTCTGAAGCCGGGCATATTCTTTCTCTCTCTCTGCGTCTTTTTGGAAACATTGGAGGTGAGTATGCTGTATCTATCCAGGTTTTAAAAGTGGCACCCTATGGAATACCAGTGGTGATACATCTCATCGGTCTTATTCCTGTCTTCATCCAGGCTTTTGTTTTCACTCTCTTAACATCGACTTTCGTGGCAGGGGCTATTCACCATGAAGAAACAAAAACAAGTAAAGCATAGGTGGTGTTGTAAATGAGAGAAATATTTCTTGTCTTTCTACCTACAGTCACTATTGTCATTACTGCCGTAGTGGCTGCCCTATCAATGCGACGAATTTCTGTCTCAGCATTGGAGGGTATGACCAGGCAGCCAGAGGTCGCTGGTCAACTTTTTACGTCAATGCTTGTCAGCATGGCGCTTATTGAAGCTCTGGTGATTTATTGTTTGATAGTAGCTCTGATGTTAGCAGGAAAAATTGATTAGTTTCCGGCGGTGTAAGAGTTGGAACTCAACCCTATTGAACAGATAAATTTTATTACTATTGTTTCTATTATCATTTTATTTACCATCACTTTCTTCATTCTCAAAAGAATATTCTTTGACCCGCTAATAGAAATCATGGAAAAAAGAACTGAAAAAATCCAAAGAAGTAAAAGCCTGATAGATGAAGCTAAAAACTTGCTTGATTCAGCGAGAGAAGAATCAGAAAAAATAATAAATGAAGCAAGGGCTGAAGCTGAAAGAATAAAGACTGCTGCAAAAGAAGAAGCCCTTAGAATCAAAGATGAAAAGATTTCCGAAGCAAAGAAGCAGGCAGGAAAGCTTCTTCTGGAAGGGCGAAGAGAAATTGAAATACTTAAGGCTGAAGAAAAAAATAAGCTCGCCTCAGAAGTCTTTAGTTGTACCCAGATGACACTTGAGAAATTGATTGAACGGGTTAATGAAAAGGTACTTAAAGCACTGGTAGATAAGTCGATTTCAGAAATTGAGAGTCTGAAATAGGAGATTTATGATGATAGAAATCCTTGAAGAAATAGTCCGTGAGATTTCCAAACACCCGGGTCTATTTGTCCTTGAACTGATACAATTCTTACTCCTCGCAGGGCTTCTGGTATTTTTTATACCCAGGTACCTGAAAAAATTTCTTAATGATAGAAAAGAAAGAATTATTGAAGATCTTAAAAGGTCTGAAGAAGCTTTTGAAGAACACAAGATAGCTGAAGAAGAAGCTAAAGCTATCATAACCCGCGCCAGAGAAAATGCTTCGCAGATTATAAAAGAAGCAGAAATCGAAGCACAAAAAGAGATGGAAGCAATAATGAAGCAAGCTGAAGAAGAAGTAAAAGACATCATCGGGAGAACAAAAGAGGCAATAGATAATGAAAAAAGATTAATGTTTAAAGAAATGAATGAGCAGCTCGTTAGTTTGATAGCCAAAATCACGCGCAGATATATTGAAGAAGCTCTTTCAGAAGATGAAAAGCGAGCTCTAACTCAGAAAGCTATTATTTCGGGTCTTGAGGAAATTGAGAGTATTTAAACCTTAAAAGGAATGATTTAGATGCCCTCTGCTTATAAAAAAAACAAAGACAGTATAGAAGTCATTTTGAAGTGTCCTATTGACCTTGAACCCTCAGTGGCTGAGAAGATTCGTGAGAGATTATGCGCGCTCCTCGAAAAGAAAATTGAGCTCCGAATTGCTGTTGATCCATCAATTACCGGAGCTGAAATCCTGATCGGAGGTACCACTCGTATTGAGATCGACCTTTTTAAACCTGTAGAAAATCTAAAACAGGAACTTTTGACCTCAATTTCTCAAATTGTTGCTGAAAAGCCTGATGAAGTAGCCACTGTTGTTCACCGAAAAGCAGAAAGACTGGAGCCAAAGCTTGCACCCACAGTTGAAGAGATAGAATTATGTCGGATTCTTAGAAGTTTGAAAGAAGAAGTGGTGACGCTGGTTACTCAATTCCCGCTTGATAGTTCTGTAATTAACGGATTGAAAGAAAGATTGAGTCAGGCAGCTGAAAGGAAAATCGACATTGTAGTAAAAGTTAACCCCAGGCTCCGAACTCCGGCAACACTATATCTTGGAAAAGAAAAGAAAATAGACTTAGATATTTTAACTGGATTTCTTGAAGACCTTGAAAGAAAGTTTGCTCATAAAAAAATAGAGAAGGCAGCTTATCTTGAAGAAACTGGAGAATACCTGACGAGAATAATTGAAAAATCAAGACCCATCTTAAAAGTAGAAGATGTCACTGATAGAGGTACGGTTCTTAAAGTTGGAGACGGAGTGGCTTTCGTTTCTGGTATGGAAAGCGTTGGCTCGCAGGAAGTTGTCTTTTTTGAAGGCGGCATCTACGGTATAGCATTCAACCTGCTAAAGGATTATGTGGGATGTCTTCTTTTAGGACCCGAAGAACGTGTTGAAATCGGTAGTGCCGTAAAAAGAACCAGGCAGCTTATGGTTGTACCGGTGGGTGACGCTCTCATCGGAAGAATAATAAACGCTCTTGGTCAACCAATTGATGGTGGACCGCCAATCGAAGTTGAAAAACTTAAGGCTATTGAAAAAATTGCCCCTGGTGTCGTCAGACGTCATCCGGTAATAGAGCCCTTACATACGGGAATAAAGATAATAGATGCTCTGGTACCAGTGGGTTGCGGACAGCGCGAAGTAATTATCGGAGACAGAAAGATTGGAAAGACAACCATTGCCGTAGACACGATCCTGAGCCAGAAAGGCTCAGGTGTTCTCTGCGTTTATGCAGCAATAGGTCAGAAAGCGTCCACTATAGCACGTGTGGTTAATACACTACGAGCCAGAGGCGCCCTTGAATATACCATCATAGTTGCTGCACTGGCAAACGAAAGACCTGTGTTCAGGTTTCTTGTTCCTTATACAGCCTGTGCCATTGCAGAAGAATTTATGGAAAGAGGTCAACACACTCTCGTAATTTACGATGACCTCACCAAGCATGCTATGGCATACAGAGAAATATCGGCACTTCTTAAGCGCCCGATAGGTAGAGAGGCTTATCCAGGAGATATTTTTTACGTTCACTCGAGGCTTTTAGAGCGTGCTGCCAGACTCAGGGATGACTTAGGAGGCGGTTCCATGACTGCAATACCGATTGTGGAGACTCAAGCAGGTGACATCTCTGCATACATTCCCACCAATATAATTTCAATCTGCGATGGTCAAATTTTTCTTGATACCAATCTTTTTAATCAGGGATTTAGACCGCCGGTTGACGCTGGACTTTCTGTCTCCAGAGTCGGTGGCATGGCGCAAACACCGGCAATGAAAAAAGTTTCCGGCAGATTGAGAATTGATCTGGCTCAGTACCATGAAATAGCTCAATTTGTCAAATTTGGAGCCGAAGTGGACGAGGCAACTTTAAGGCAGCTCAATCGTGGAGAAAGGATCAGAGAGTTATTAAAACAGGAACAGCATTCTCCGCTTTCACTCAGCTGTGAAGTGGTGATACTTTATGCGGTGATTAATGGTTATGTGGATGAAATCCCTATTGAACTGACCAGAAAGTACGAAACTGAACTTTTCAAGTTTATGGAAACCAGGTATCCAGAAATTATGAAAGAAATTCAGGAAAAGAAAGAAATGACTGAAGAATTAGAAAAACTGCTTAACGATGCACTTTTGAGATTCAAAGAGGTATTTATGGCAGAGGTTTCTGTTTGATAAAACCTCGAGCCTGAGTCTCCTGTTAAGCAATGTACAAACTGATAGAAGTTAAGCAAAGAATGAAAACGGTAATGACCATCGGTGCTATAGCTAAAACTATGTCTACCGTTTCCGCAGCCAAACTCTCCTCAACAAAGAGAAGGGCCGAAGGCATGCGTTTATATTCGGAGAAGACACAGGACATTCTTTTTCGCCAGCTTAATTACGTACGAAACCTGGGGATAGATTTGTCTACTGTGTCGCCTCTCCTGCTTAAGAAAAAGGTGTCCCGGAATATCCTTGTCCTGTTAATAACTTCAGACAGGGGTATGTGCGGGAATTATAACATCGCCGTTACTCGCGAAGCTCTAAACTTCCGGTTTAAAAGGGAAAGACAGGGTCAAAATGTTTTCTTTGTTGCTAAAGGTATCAAAGGTTCACAATACTTAAAGAAACGCAATGCCAACCTCATTCATATTGAAAAGTGGACTCGCGCTGGAGTCCTCTCTCACGAGATCGAAAGATTTCTTTCCTACTTCCTGGATATTTACTTCTCGGGAAAAGCAGATGAAATCTATGTCGCTTACACTAAATTTTTTAGTCCAG
Source organism: uncultured bacterium (assembly GCA_938042205.1). Classification (GTDB taxonomy): domain Bacteria; phylum Actinomycetota; class Aquicultoria; order SKW223; family SKW223; genus CALIRS01. Next base: position 9,373 of record CALIRS010000090.1, read on the forward strand.
TTCAGCGAAAACCAGTGGTCACCAAGTTAATTCCTCTGGAAACCGATATCCCTGTCAAAGAAAGAGTTGAAGAAATTGAAAAATGGTTCTACGAACCTTCGCTTTATGAAACCATCAGAGAATTGATTCCCGCCTATCTGCGCATTAGACTGTATGATATGTTTTTAGAGTCATTCTCAAGTGAACATGGAGCCCGAATGATATCAATGGAAGAAGCTAGAGAACGCGCCGAACAGGCATTAAAAGAGTGTCGGGTTATGTATAACAGATTGCGGCGAGAAGTGGTCACCATTGATCTTCTGGGCATTCTTTTCGCCTTTGAGGTGGTCAAGGAAACAGCTGAATCGTCAACGGAAGCAGTCATATAAGAAGGTTTTTTAGATGGAAAACAGAGAAAAAATAGTTAAATCAGCCATATCTAAGATCTTTAAAGAAATAACAGAGGAAAAAGCGTGCGGAACAGTAATCCAGATTATGGGACCTGTGGTAGATATTGAATTCACCGGTAAGCCACCTGCCATAAATAATCTCCTTAGAGCAGGCAACAAAGAAGAAGGTTTACCTCTTGAATCAATTGAGCTTCTTGGAGAAGGGGTTGTAAGAGCTATAGCTCTGGGTTCTACAGATGGGCTTTCACGCGGGACGCCTGTGTACGATACCGGGCAAACAATTTCAGTACCCGTTGGCCCTGAAACGCTGGGAAGACTTTTTAATGTCCTTGGTGAGACTATCGATGAAAAAGGACCACTCATAGGTGGGCGTCTGGAGTCAATTCATAAACCTCCGGCACCTTATGCGAAACAGCAAATCTTTCCTCAGGTACTGGAAACCGGAATAAAAGCAATTGATCTACTAACACCTTTCCCACGTGGCGGGAAAATTGCCCTTTTTGGTGGGGCAGGCGTTGGAAAAACCATCATTATCATGGAATTGATTCGCAACGTGGGCGTGGTGCATCGTGGTGTCTCCATTTTTTGTGGAGTTGGCGAAAGAACTCGCGAAGGAAATGAACTCTGGTTAGAGATGCAGAAATCAGGGGTTTTAGACAGAGCGGTTTTAGTTTTCGGCCAGATGAACGAACCTCCAGGTTCACGCTTCCGGGTGGCAATGGCAGCGCTTACGATGGCTGAATATTTTCGTGATGAGCAAAAACAGGATGTGTTATTGTTTATTGACAACATATACCGCTTTGTCCAGGCAGGCCTTGAAGTTTCCCTTCTTAGAGCTCGCATACCATCTGAAGTAGGGTATCAACCTACCCTGGCGACAGAGATGGGGATGCTTCAGGAGAGAATTGCCTCCACAGGTGACGCTGCAATCACCTCCGTTCAAGCAGTATATGTTCCCGCCGATGACTTATCTGACCCGGGTCCAGCAGCCGTTTTTGCCCACCTTGACGCTGCAGTTGTTTTATCAAGAAGAATCGCTGAACAAGGGCTTTATCCTGCTATAGACCCACTACTTTCAAGCTCAGATGTACTTGAACCATGGATTGTCGGAGAAGAACATGCTGAAATTGCGCGAAAAACGCGAAGCTTTCTTCAGCGATATGCTGAACTTAAAGACCTCATTGCCATCCTTGGAGTCGAGGAACTTTCTGAAGAAGACAAAATAGTAGTAATGCGGGCAAGGAAGATGCAAAAATTTCTCTCTCAGCCATTTTATGTCGCTGAAGCCTATACTTCTATTCCGGGGGTATATGTCCCCTTAAGGGAAACATTAAAAGGATTTAAAGGCATAATTGATGGAAAATACGACGATATTCCGGAGCAAGCATTTTACATGGTAGGAACAGCAGAGGAAGCAATTGAAAAAGCAGAGGCGATTAAAACTACCGGTGGCGCAAGGACCTGAAATGGTTGAAAATAAGCTCACACTGGAAATAATAACACCTGATGGGCTTGAGTTAAGAGAAACAGACATAGATGAAGTAGTCCTGAGACGACAGGAAAGAGAAGTCAATTATGGTAGCGAGGTAGCTATTTTTCCGTTACATGGGATGACGCTTGTTAAAATTGCTATTTCACCTGGTCGTTTTAGAAAAGGCTCTTTGACTTTTCATTTCGTGGTTGCTGGAGGGTATGCGGAAGTAAAAGAAAACCAGATTA
>CALIRS010000091.1 GCA_938042205.1 uncultured bacterium
AGATCATTAGAAAAACAATCCGTGGATTGGAAAATAGAATGCTTCCTTGAGAAGCAAACATCGAGGCAATAACTGCCATGAGGATAAACGTCTTAGCATATGAAATTTTGGAAGAAAATTCTTTTGCATGAACCTTCTCTACGGCAAAAAATATCTTGGTGAGTTCGGAGAGCAATAACGGCGCGATCAAAAAAATACCGATGCTCTTGAGTATTTGCAAGGCATCAACCGGAATAATTTTTCCGGCAAGAAAATACATGTAAACAGGCAAAAGAGCGATTTGTAAAAACACATTCCAGGCAAGAAGCGCAACTCCAAGTTCGACATCACCTTTTGCCAGCTCGGTAAAGATCAGATACCAGCCAATACAAGGGGTAACTAAATAAAGAATCAATCCTACCCATATATCGGGATAATCTCGAAGAAAAATATAGCCCAAAAGCCAGGCAAACACAGGCGTAAAAATAAAGTTTATAACTATAGCCAGGGTAGTTGGCTTTAGCCTTAAAAATGCCTTGAGGATTCCTTCCAAGCTTATCCCGAGCATGATGAAATATATGACGAGGAAAACGCCGATGGTTACTACGGGAAGGAGATATTTGGAAAATTCAGGGGAAAAGCGAGCAATGAGAAGTCCGCATGCGATAGAGGCAATCAGCAACAGCGGTTGTATTTTATCTAATAATCCTAATTGCTTTTGAGCTGCCATTTTGGGCTATCTCTAATTCCCTGATGCTATTGTTGGAAACCAATGGACTTTTCTTTTGGAAAAACCGGCTACCCTTTGCATAATATTACTTCCTTTTCTGTAAATTTCACAAAAATCCTCTCATGGTTTTTACAAACCATATAGCGACCGAAATACCCAGAAAAACATAAGCTTTGGCTTCAGCGCAATATTAACACACATTAATATGCCTCAAAGAATATCTTTACCACCAGCGTGAACAAAATGCCAGGGCACAGCCAGATAAAATGGGTAGATAAGGTCAGTCCTCATACCATGATTTAAAAGCTAAAATAATTCTTTTGCTTAAATTTAATTATGTTAAAGAGCAAGCAATAGTTTAGTTTTTTTATTTTTTTAATTAAAACAAAAAAGATTTTTTAGTTTTTTGGAGTTTTTTGAAAGTGAAGAATTTGAAAATAAGATTTTAAGTAAAATGGTCAAATAGAGTGGAGAGCTCTGATCCTGTTGTCGTAAAACCCTTTGGTTTTATACCAGATGTTGACAGAAGAGATGAATATTGAGACACTAATGAATCTTTAGATTGAATGTGATTGATTATTTTCATAAACTAATTTTTTAAAGAGGAAGTGATACCAATGAGTGAAACAAGAGAAGCAAAAGATTTTATGAGAGATTTTGATAATTTATCCGAAGATGAGCAAAAGAAAGTGATAAAGAAGTTAATGCCAAAAATTTGCGAGATAGCGATGAAAGACAGGAGCCTTATCCAGGAAATGATGCCGGAGTGCATGCAGATGATGAAGGGGATGGATTTTTCAATAAAGAGATGATTTCAAGATGATGAATAAGGTTTAGTAATTAGGGAGGTAAAAATGGCTGTTACTAAAGAAAAAATTTTGGAGGCTTTGAAAGAAGTGATTGACCCTGAGATAGGAATAAATGTGGTTGACCTCAATATGATTAAAGATATAGATATTAATAATAAAAATATTGGGATTAAAATGGTCCTCACCACTCCTTTCTGTCCGTTAGCAGGTCAACTTTCAGAAGAAGTCAAAAGGAAAGCCACTGAAGTCGCTGAGGGCAGGGATGTTAAGGTTACGGTGCTTGATGAGCCCTGGATGCCCCCTGAGAGATAGACACTTTAATATCTAGTTTTAATCCTGTAATAAGAAAGAAATAATTAATATAGATCTTAGAGTTCCCTTTTAGTGATACACGAGCTGACTGGTAGAGGCTGTAAAACGCTTCCAGACCTCAATAGCCTGATTTAAAAGCTAAAATAAATCTTATGGTTAAATTTAATAATTTTTAAGAACCCGCATAGTTTTGCCTTCTTTTTTTAGTTTTTAGAAGAGGTTAAATTTGAAAATAAGATTTTGAATAGGATGGTTAAATAGAAGAGGAGGTCTGAAACCACAGTATTCCTCACAGATGGTGAGATCGACTCCCGTACTGCCCAATCCCAGAACTTTGGGCGGTAGGTAATAAGAAGATATGTGTAGATGGAGCAAGAAAGGAATTTTAAAAATCGAGTTAAAGACAAGCATACCGGCAGCGTATTCCTGTTTGCCGTCAGCCAGGTTATTTCAGAAGACGACAATGGCAATGCAGCGTGATAGACCAGTAAGGATCAATCTGATTACAATCAGTGTTTCTGTGAAAAAAACTTTTAAGCTTGGAAGAAAAGCTTTATCTCTGCTTCAGCTGTTTTAGCTCTTTCTTGCTCATAGCCATTTCGGTGCATTCCAAAAGCTCATCTTGTCTTCTTTCGTAGTGCTCTCTTTCTAAAAATTTAAGTCACCCCCGCCTCAAGCATCTCTTGCATCACAAGTTGCATTGCTTTAATAGGGAACTTCCATGAGCAAGTTTTCTTCCTTGAATCATTCTTTTTAGACTTTTTTAAGATTTTCTCTAACTCCTTGAGGGCTTTCATATCTGGTGAAATCTTTTTCACTGGCTTAGGTCTTTTTTTGGTTTTTCTTTGATACCAAAAGACTAATTGAACCCTCTCTGTTTTTACAGGAAGTATAAGACATACCTCACAATTTCGCCTTACCCACCAGCTGGCTCCTGGCTTTTGTCTAATAAAATTGAATTTTTCAAGATTCTATATCTGACTTTATACCTTGTTCATGGTTGAGAATTGAGGGAGGGTAATTTAAACTAAGAACATCGAAAAAAGTCTGAAACTTACTTCGGGAGGTCCTGAAAATGGAAAGGAGAGATAGCTCATTTATCTGTTTTGTCCTTGGTATTCTGGTTGGCGCAATCGCTGGAATCCTATTTGCCCCGCGCTCTGGAAAAGAA
>CALIRS010000092.1 GCA_938042205.1 uncultured bacterium
GACTTCACCCTCACAGGAAAGCGGTAGAACAGTAAGAAATTTAAAAGCAAAGCAAACAGAAGGTAGCAATTTTTTCATTTTCTTCCTTTCAAGCAAACCGGAATTCCTGCCACCATAAGGAACACTTCATCGGCTAACAAACTTGCCCTCTGATTCACACTTCCAAGTATGTCAGCAAATTTTCTTCCTGAGTAAGTATGGGGAACAACCCCTGAGCCTACCTCATTGCTTATAAGAATCGAAAGTTGAAACTTCTCTTTTAACTCTTTTATAAATTCTTCTATTTCATCAACCAGCTTTACATCTACTATTTCATCCATCCGACGAGAAACATAAAGTGTCAGGCAATCAAGGATAGCAATCTCACAACCTTTTATCTCAAGAGCTTTTTGAAGCGAATCAGTAACCTCAAAAGTCTTCCAGTTTGAAGGCCTTTCCTTGCGATGATTTTCAATTCTTTCTTTCATCTCTTCATCAGAAGGAAATGCCGTAGCTATAAACAAAACATTTTTCTTTTCTTCTTTTGCAATACTACCGGCGAAGGAACTTTTGCCACTTCTAACGCCCCCTGTAATAAAAATTAACTTGCCCAATTTTCAAGCTCCTTTAAAACTTCTTCTTCTGAACTAAAAAATCTTGCTTTTTCTTTAATTCTTGAAATAATTTCACCTACTCTACCTGTGAAATCTCTCCCCTTAAAATCAGGGTTCACCACCCAGACTTCCTTCCCGAGATAAACAGCTTTTTCAAGAGCCAGAAGATTTTTAAAATTTCCAGGTCCGACTGGCAGCGGAGCCAGTATCACAATCTTTGCCCTATCAATTAGTTCCAGATTTCTTTTATGTGTCTCATCGCTAATCGGCGAAAACGGTGCCTCCACCGCCATCGGTAGTGATAACTTTCTTCCAATAACTTCATCGCTATCAAGAGTATTTACCGCACCGAGTGAAACACGACAACCCCGATGGTAAAGTTCATGGATAAGCAGGGAGCCACTTCCTCCACCGCAAATGATATGGATCTGCAATCCTTCATTGACCTTTTCGAAAGGAGAAAAAAATGTAAGGAATGGCTTGCCAAAATGGCTGTGCAGTTCCGCACTCACTCCATATACGTGACCGAGATTCTCCGGCGTTAGCACTTCTTCTGCCCTTCCAGCAGCAAAAATGCTTCCTTCGCTCAAAAGAATTAAACGCTTGCAATAAGAAAGAGCCAGATTGAGGTCATGGAGAACACAAATAAGAGTCAGCCCATCCCTGTTCAGCCTGCTAAGCAAATCAAAAAGCTCAAGCTGATAAGAAATATCAAGGTGGGAAGCCGGTTCATCAAGTAACAAAATTGATGGCTCCTGAGCAAGAGCTTGAGCCAGAACTACACGTTGTTTTTCTCCACCGGAAAGGGTAAGAAAAGAACGTCTGGCAAGAGGCATAAGGTTTAACTCTTCAAGGATGTGTTCTCCCTTGCCTCCTCTCACATACCTCCCCATCTCTACTACTTCTTCAACAGTGAAATCAAACTCAAGATGGTATTCTTGAGGAACAACAGCTATTCTTTGAGCTACTTCTTTTCTCGAAAGAAAAGAAACTTCATGTCCTTCGAGTAAAACACTCCCTCTCTGGGGCTTCAAGCTGCCCGAAACCAGTTTCAGAAGCGTGCTCTTACCGCTTCCATTAGGACCAACAACTCCTAAAAATTCCCCTTTCTCGATTTCAATACTCAGGCCCTCAAAAACGGATGCTTCCTCATAGCTAAACCAGACATCGTGAACCTTAATCAATTTTTCCTCCGAATCAAAAGATAAATAAAGAAAGGTGCTCCAAAAAAACTGGTCACTACACCTACAGGCATTTCAGAAGGTGAAAAAACAACTCGAGCCAATAGGTCCGAAGAAAGCATTAGCGAAGGACCAAGAAGAAGAGAAGCCAGAAGAACCCGACGGTGATCGGGACCGAAAAGAAGCCGTGATATATGTGGAACAATGAGCCCCACAAATCCAATGATCCCGGAAACGGAGACCGCTATCGCCGTCAGAAGAGAAGACAGGAAAAAAAGTAGCTTTTTCACCTTTTCGGTTTCCACTCCCAGTTCAAAGGCTCTTTCCTCTCCTTGAAGGAAAAGATTTAATTCCCGAAAGTAACGCATGGGTATAAAAAGAAGGGGAATCAGAGGAATAGCTAACTTTACCTCGCTCCAACCCCTGCCAGAAAAGCTTCCCAGAAGCCAGAAGACTAATGCATGAAGGTCTCTCCCAGATTTTACCATCAAGACTGATACCAGGGCTCCGAAAAAAGCAGATAAAGCTACCCCGGCAAGCAGCAAGACATAAGAATTGACCTTCCCATTTCGCTTTGCCATCAGATATACCATAATTAACGTCAAAAAGCTTCCGAGAAAAGAAAACAATGGTAGATAGGGAAAAGCAGGCAGGTAAAAGAAAAAAGCTAAAGTGGCGCCAAAAGCTGCGCCTGATGATACCCCGGTGATATAAGGTTCTGCCAGAGGATTTAAAAAAAGACTCTGAAGTATAGCGCCTGTTAGTGAAAGGGCAATGCCCACTAATGTTGCCAGAATTATCCTTGGAACTCTGACATCAATCACAATAGTTCTTTCTATACCGGTAACCTTTCCTGTAAAAACTTCTAAAACCACTTTCAGCGGGATATTAACCACTCCACCCATAAGGGAAGAAAGGACAGAGAGGAAAAATATGCTAATAAGTACCAGAACAAAAACCTTTTTCAAACGCCTCTGGAGACACCTCCTTCTTCAAAGGTTAACATTTCCGAAAGTGTAGCGGCTGCAGACTGGAGAAGGGGAAAAGCAAGAGCAGCCCCTGTGCCTTCCCCCAGACGCATGTTAAAGTCTAATAAAGGCTTAAGTTCAAGAAATTTAAGTGCAGTTAGGTGAGCTGGCTCCTCTGATAGATGTGAGGCGAAAAGAAAACCTTTCAAATGAGGCACAAGCGAGCAAGCAACCAAGGCCCCGGCTGCAGAGATTAGCCCATCAACCACGCCCACCATCCTTTTTCGCGCACCGGCAAGAAAAGCTCCGCAAATGGCCGCTATTTCCAGACCACCCACTTTTGTTAGCACGTCGATTGGATCATCTGAAAAGGGTGAATTTACTTCGAGAGCTCGTTTTATTGCTTTTGTTTTTTTCTTAAGAGTGAAATCTGAAATACCAGTGCCTCGCCCAACACAGGCTTCTAAAGGAGTTTTTGTGAGGCAGGAAATAATGGCAGAAGAGGCAGTGGTATTGCCGATACCCATATCTCCCGGAGCAAACATCTGATACCCTTTTTCGAAAAGATCCTCAACTACCTCTGCGCCAACAAGGATTGCCTGGATTGCCTCTCCCCTGGTCATTGCCGGTCCTTGAGTAAAGTTTCTCGTCCCCCTTCTTATTTTTCGTTTTATAACCTGTGAATCGTCTATTTCTTGAGCCACTCCAACATCCACCACATACACATCGGCGCCCACGCATTTAGAAATGATGTTAATAGCTGCTGTCCCCGCACAAAAGTTTTTAACCATCTGAGAAGTAACTTCCTGTGAAAAAGCGCTAACTCCTTCCTCGACTACACCGTGATCAGCAGCAAACACAACAACTGCTTTCTTTTTTAGCTCCGGCTTTTCTTTCCCTTGAATGCCAGCAATCCTGATCGAGATTTTTTCGAGAACCCCGAGGCTACCGGGGGGCTTGATAAGATTTTTCTGCCGTTTCGCAGCTCTTTCCACCGCCCCCTGATCAACACAGGGTATTTGTTCAATCAAATCTTCGAGCTTCATTTACAAAACGCCTCGGGATGAATCGCTTCCGCAATTTCAAGCAAACCTTGAGCCAGACGAGGCCCCGGACGACTCACCAAATTGTCATCTACCACATACACTTTATTCTCTTTAACCGCTTTAAGCTGCCCAAAACCGCTCCTTTTCTTAATGTCTCCGGGGTCACCCATACTCCCCTTAACAGCGATGTACACTTCTGGATCATCTTTTACCAGCTGTTCTACACTGTATTGAGGATAGCCGCTTCCCGCCTGTGCACCTAAATTGGTTCCACCAGCAAGTTCAATCATTTCATTGATAAAAGTTTCTTTTCCAGCAGTCATCAAGGGTTGCGAGTAAATCTCAAAAAATACGGTTACTTTTTCCAGGTTGGTGACAGCTCTTTTCACATTTTCAACAGTCTTTTTCATTTCATTGATGACTTCCTTTGCATTTTTTTCAGCACCGAGAAGCTTGCCCACTTTTTCAATATCTGCGTAAAGCTCTGAAAAGCTCTTGGGGTCAACAATGAAAACTGCTATCCCGGACTCCTTAAGCTTCTTTGTCACTTCTTCTTGTATCCCACCGGTTGCCAGCACAACTTCCGGGTTAATCGAGAGGATCTTTTCCA
>CALIRS010000093.1 GCA_938042205.1 uncultured bacterium
AAGTTTTAAAGTATCTAAAAGATATTAATTTAAGTCTTGATTAAAATAGAGCGCCCAGGCAACTCGAAGCCCAACCACTGGATTCCTGATCCCTTAGCCTATCCCGTTGAGCTATTGTGCAACCCGGTCTTCAAGTCTTCAAAGTAAGCCAACATCCAAATTGGTGGAGGCGGCGGGATTCGAACCCGCGTCCGGAAACAGTGACTCTCGGGGTTCTCCGAGCGCAGCCCAGTGATCTCATTCTCCCCAGATTCCCACCAGGCAAGAAACTGGAGAAAAGCTTTAAGTTTGCTCTCGCATGCACTCCCTTAAAGCAAAGAGCACATACCAGCTACCTTAAGTCGGCGCCCTTTTTAGAGCCGATAGCAAACTCTAAAAGAGCGTCGCTGCTTTTAATTAAGCAGCGAGGGCAAGATTTTCGTTGGCGCTTGTTCGCCAGTTTAAGTTTTTTACGAGGTCTTAAACCCTCGGCTCGCTCCTCCAAGAACCTTCTGTCCCCGTCGAAACCGTTCGCCCCCATAAGAAATTTCTCGAATGTAAAGGTACGATCTTTTTCATGTTGCTTCTATAAATCAGGCTTCATTCAAACACTATTATACCAGTTTAAGAAAACGCATGTTCCATACAAAAGAAAATGTCAAAATTCGTTTGTAGCTTCAAAAGATTCTCAGTATTACCCAATTTTTACTTTTCTCCCTTCTCCTTCAGCCTCACCGCCTGCTGAATTCTTCTCCTTGCTTCCCGTTCGGCAATCTCAGCACGCTTGTCATACTTCTTCTTCCCCCGAGCAAGACCAAGCTCCACTTTCGCAAAAGGTCCTTTAAAATAGACTCTTAAAGGGATCAGAGTATATCCTTTTTCCTTTACTTTACCAACAAGCTTTCTAATTTCATCTTTGCTTAATAACAACTTTCTTTTTCGTCTCGTTTCAGGGACAAATACGGAAGAGGCTTCATATGGAGCAATATACATGTCGTTTAACCAAACCTCACCTTTTTCCACCTGGGCATAAGCTTCCTTTATAGAAGCCTTGCCCTGGCGAAGCGATTTAACCTCGCTTCCCACAAGCACAATGCCAGATTCATAAGTCTCTTCTATAAAATAATCGTGGTAAGCTTTCCTGTTTTGACAAACAACTTTTATCTCCACTAATTCCCCCAAAATGCCCCAGGCATACCAGGAACATTGTCTTAAATAATCTTTAATTCAATTCTTCTTTCAGATATTAGAACAGATACTACCTGAACCATTAACCTCTCGCCAACGCGAAATACTTTCCTGGTTTTTTTCCCTACTGCTTCAAATCTTTCCGGATAAACTTCATAGTAATCGTCTAGAATTTCGGCAAACGAGATAAAGCCTTCTGCTGTGTTTGGCAGCTCTACAAAAATACCTGAATGAGTAACTCCAGAAATGATACCCTCAAAAATATCGCCAATATGGTCACGCTTTATAAGCTCATAAAGCTTCAATTCCTGTGAATCCCTTTCTGCAGCATCTACTTCTCTTTCCCTAATCGAGCAGTGTTCGGCGATCGACGGCAGGTTCCCGTTAATCTCTTTAATAAAACTATTTTTCCCTTCCCGAATACCAGAAGACGCTTTCACTAATCTATGAACAATCAAGTCAGGATATCTCCGAATAGGAGAAGTAAAATGAGTATATAACCGCGATGCCAGTCCAAAATGACCTGAAGGAGTTGCGGCATACTTTGCCTGCTTCATAGCTTTCAAAAGGAGTGTATTGACCAGTATTTTTTCAGGTCTTTTTGCCGCAAAACTGATAACTTTTTGCAACGCCCGCGGATGACCAGTTCTAACTTCTTTATACGGAAAACCTAATTCTGCTAAGAATCGTTCTACATAAATGAGATTTTCTTCATCAGGTCTCTCGTGAACTCGGTAAAGGCAGGGAATTTTCCTTTTATATAGATGAGAAGCAACCGTCTCGTTAGTAACAATCATCGCTTCTTCAATGATCGAAGTCGCTTGAGTTCTTTGCCTGATGACCACATCTAAAGGGCTGCCGTTATCATCAAGAATTACCTTGGCTTCAGGGAGTTCAAAGTTAAGAGCGCCTCGCTTAAGCTTTTTCTTTTCAAGAATCTGACTCACTTCTCTTAATAAACTCATAAGATCTTCCACTTTTTGATTGTCAAATTTCCCTTTTTCAAATGCCTCATCTACCTCCTCATACGTAAGTCTAAAATCGCTGTTTATAACACTCTCATAAATAAAATATTCAAGAACTTCACCAGATTCGCTAATCAACATCTCAACAGTTACCGCCAACCTGTCTTCTTTAGGCTTTAGGCTACAAATTCCTGCACTAAGCTCAAAGGGGAGCATTGGAATGACTCTGTCAACTAAATAAACGCTAAATGCCCTTTTTCTTGCTTCCTTATCCAGAAATGAACCCGGAGTCACATAATAAGAAACGTCAGCAATATGCACAAAAAGTCGAAAATTGTCACCTTCTCTTACACAGGAAACTGCATCGTCAAAGTCTTTAGCATCGAGACCATCAATGGTAACTGTGAAAATTTCTCTTAAGTCCTTTCTTTTCTTCACCTCACTTGCAGGAAGTCGAGAAACCCTTTTTGCTTCCTTAATTACATTTTCAGGAAATTCGAGCGGCAGTTGGTGCATTCTTAAAAGAATTTCGATATCAACTCCTTTTTCTCCTTCTTTACCTATTTTCTTTTCAAAATGAGCGTATATCGGATCTCGAACGCCCTCTGGATAGTTAATTATTCTTACAACTATTACATCTCCAACATCACATCCTTCACATCCATGAGCGAAAACAATTCTATCTATTCTTTTATCAACAGGGATAACCAATGAATATTCTCCCTTTTTCTCAACAACTCCAACTATCTCGCTAATCCCTCTTTCTAAAACCCGAACTATCCTTCCTTCTCGCTTTCCTTTGCGAATTCCAGTTACCATTACTAGGCACTGGTCACGATTCAATGCCCCGTTTCGCCCTGATGCAGGTATAAAGACATCCCCATCCTCACTTAACAGAAAACCGAAACCTCTTGTGCTCGCTTCAAAAATTCCGCTAACGAAGGCAGTTTGTGAAGTTAATTGATAATAGTCATCTTTTAACCTCACTACCTCACCCCTCTTTACAAGAAAGCGAAGCGCTTTTTCAATTCTATTTCTTTTAATACCAGTACCTGCAAGAAAGCGAGCAAGTCTGGAAAGTGAAGCTGGCTTTTTAAGCTCCTTTAAAGCTTGGATTATCAGGGATTCTGCAATTTCATCTTTCTTTTTGCTCAACCGTCAGGCACCTCAAAAAAAATTTTTGGAGGGTGTATAATATCAATTTACCATTTTAGGACAAATTAAAAGAGGTGCTTCTCGTTTGACAAAGAAAAAAGCCCCTATCATTATCGATGAAGGTGCTGTCTATCGAACTCTTGATATTGTAAGAGCTCTCCTTACGCTGGATGCTGTGGAGTATGAATACATTGTAGACAGTGATAAGGTTGCTTCAGGTAGGGGCTGGCTGGTTAGAGTATTCTATTCAAGGGATTCAGCAACCTTGATTCTTAATAATTGCCTTTATATAAATGTTAGCTCTTTTGATTACTTGAAATTTCACAAGAATGATAAAGGACAACTGACAATGAGCCTGCACTCGGATAATTCGGAGCTAAAACTGACCGTTTTAGAGGAGGAATCAAAGCCACCAAAAACAGTTGAGAGGCTCAGAAGGATTGAAGATGAAGAATTTGAATTTCAATTTTATCATCAGGAATACGAGGATGAATAGGCGTTTCACTTAACATTGCTTGAACTCTTAAGCTGAAGCGTTTTCGCGGCTGCAACCAATCTCTTCAAAATCGACCACTTTATTTTTCCCTTGCAATTTAGCTGCATAAAGTGCATGGTCGGCATTATTCAAAAGTTCTCTGGAAGATTTACCACCTCCTGGAAAGGTAGAGATACCAATACTTACAGTAATATAAATATCCTTTCCAGGTCGAACCCGCATCTTGAATTTTTCAATCCTCTTTCTAATCCTTTCGGCGACCTCACGGGCTTTAGAAGTATCGGCTTCAGGAAGAATCACAGCAAATTCTTCTCCACCATAGCGCGAAACGATGTCGCTCAAGCGCACGGAGCCTGTTAGAACGCGACTTACCTCTTTTAGCACCCTATCGCCAGCGAGATGACCATAAGTATCATTAACGTGCTTAAAACCATCTATATCCATCATCAACAGTGAAAGTTGATGTCCATGCCTTTTGGAACGATTTATCTCAGCATCAAGCCTGACATAGAATTCTTGATGATTATAAAGCCCTGTAAGACTATCTCTTATTATCAACTCTTTTAGAGCCATCCTATCTTTTAACATGCTTTCCGCCATCTGGTTAAGCGCCTGAGCAACTTCACCAAATTCATTCTCATCCGTGATCGAGATTGTATAGGAAAGGTCGCCTTTGCTAAATTTTTGAATACCCTCGTATATTCTATTCAATGGTCTGATTACACTCACGGAGAGCTCATAGAAAGCATAAATGCAAACAAATAGCCATATTACGAGCATTAACTTGAAAAAGTCATCAAATCTGTTTTGAAGAATTCCCACTACATCTCCTGACACGTCCTGATGTAACAATCGCTGGGAACGATTTAAATATTCTATTGCCTTATCTATATGCTCGTTCAATTTCAGAAGGTTCTTTGTATCCTCAGCAGTTTTATCAACGATTTCATGTGATATTTGATTTGCTTTTTCCCATTCTAAAAATGCAAGTTCAATTAAATCCCGTTGAAGACTATCAGTTGTCAATTTCTCAATTTCTTTAAATTTTGCGTCAATCTCCATCCCTTTTACTTTTAGTAATTCCATTTCTGAATCAGTTCTGTTCTTAATATACGCAGAAAAAATTGTACTGTACTCAAACAAAAGAGACTGAATGCTGTGGAGTTTTACACTTTGATCTTCGTATACTTTTATCTTATTTGAAAGCTCGCTCTTCACTTCAGGGATTGGTCCATAGAAAAAGAAGCCTAATCCAGTAAATACGATGACTACAAGTATGGTCACAACAGTAAGCATCCGTACTTTTATTGATTTCTTAAAAATGCACCTGAATAAGTTCTTAAGCCACATTTCAAAGCCCTTTTTTATTTCGGCATAACCTGCATTATTCTGAAGCTAAAATAGCCTCTTTCCTGCCAAGTTAGTAACATATGTTACATCTGACAATATATCGGTTTACTTTTTTAAATAATTGGCGGCAGTTTAAAAACTGCCGCCAAACAGACTTACTGTTAGATTGATTAAAAAAGTTCAAATCTTCTTCTTCAATACCTCAATTGCCTTCTTTAGCTGGATGTCTTTTTCGCTACCAGGTTCAATCGTCTCGTCCATTGAAAGCTTTATATCCGGCGCAATCCCCTTGTTGTGAATACTTTTTCCACTCGGAGTATAGTACCTGGCAATCGTTAAAAGTATTCCAT
>CALIRS010000094.1 GCA_938042205.1 uncultured bacterium
GTATCTTCATCTTTTTGTCCGGGCCTTAGCTCTGCAGAAGGTGCTTTAGTAATCACTCTTTCAGGAATCACTTCACCATCCCGGTTTATATACCTTGCAAGTTCATAAACCATCATCTTTGGAACATCTGCCAGAACATCAAGCCCGCCTGACATATCCCCGTAAAGCGTACAGTAACCTACAGCCACTTCAGATTTATTGCCTGTGCCGAGCACAAGTGATCCCTCTCGATTGGATATGAACATTAAAATATTCCCTCTAATTCTTGCCTGGACATTTTCTTCGGCGGTATCCATAATAACTTTCCCTGAGGGATTGAGAGTCCCTATATAAGCTGAAAAAATATCTTCAATGGAATATGTTCTTGTGTTTATGCCCAAATTTCTGGCAACTTCTGACGCATCTTCAATGCTTTCTAAAGAAGAGTAACGTGAAGGCATAATTACTCCGGTGACATTTTCTTTCCCCAATGCAGTGGCTGCAAGAGCAGCCGTCACAGATGAATCAATTCCCCCGCTTAAACCAATAATTGCTTTTTGAAATCCGGTCTTATGAAGGTAATCTCGCAGTCCTAATACAAGTGCATCATGTACGCAGGAAATATCTTCAGTTATTTCATCAGGAAGTTTTCCATCTTCAGGCAAGTTGTTGGTATCAATAACTATTAAATCTTCCTCAAACCTCTTTCCTTCGTAAACAACTTTCCCTTCACAGCTAAAAACCATGCTTGATCCATCAAATATTAACTCGTCATTCCCGCCAACCTGATTCACAAAAACAACTGGCAACCTGTACTTTTTAGCTGAGTAAGCAAGCATTCTTGCCCGAAAACGGCGCTTTCCATAATGGTATGGTGAAGCCGAAATGTTAAGAATAAAACTCACTTTTCTTGTGGCTTGTTCTTCCACTGGATCGATATCATACATACGCCGTTGCCAGAAGTCCTTGTCATTCCAGGCATCTTCACAAATGGTAATGCCAATTCTTTCTTCATCGAGCAAAAATGGTTCTCTTTTCGAAGCCGATTTAAAATACCTCATCTCATCAAAAACATCGTAATTTGGCAGAAGAGTCTTATCCTGCATTGCCACAAGTTTTCCTCTATCAAAGAAAAAGGCAGAATTAAAAATTTCTTCTCCCTTTATTGCTGGTGCCCCGATGATTACGGCAACTTCTCTACTCAAGGGGGCTACCTTCTCCTTTAGCGTTTTATCAATTGCTATCATCATTTCTTTCCGAAACAAAAGGTCTCTCGGCGGATAACCAACCAGTGCAAGCTCAGGAAAAACTACAAGACGTGTGCCTGAAGCTCTTGCTTTCCTTACGGCTTCTGCAACCAGCAGAAAATTGCCCCTTATGTCTCCAACCGTAGGATTGATTTGAGCCAGTGCAATTTTCACCGTCAAACCCCTTAAAAAGTATGGCAAAAATATAATTCAGTTTAAATAAATTACCTGTTTATTTCTCTTTCCAAAAGTACATTGCCGCTTTCATCTACTACCAGCAAAAAGGACTTTTCTTTCCCTGATAGTTTGAGCCAGTATATATCCCCGCGCTCACTTCTGGTCTTAAACAACAGCTCAACTTTTAACCTGGTAAGTGGTAAAAAAGTAAAAGATAGGGTTTCTTCTGGAGCAACCCCTTTTAGTAATTTCTCAAAAACTTCTTTTTCTGGAATCTCTGATTCAGAAAGAAGGCCATAATTATTTTCTATGCCCTTAGAGCTTTCTTTTAGCAAACTGGTTCTTTCTTCGGAAGGCGCCTTAGCTGGCTCATAAGTTTTACGAACACTTTCCAGCGTTTTTTTAGTTTCTGCAAAATTTCTCATTTCAGGTAATAACTTAATCGCAAATAAAAATGTAATCGCCAGCATTCCCGCAATAACTGCGGCAGCTTCAGCCAGCCGATACCAGCTCTTTTGACCTTTGACAATTGCTTTTTCTATTTCATAAAGATCTTTTTCAAGTAGATCAGTGTGAGCCACCTCTCCAACTATTTTCTTAAGCTCACTCATCTTTTGATAAAGTGTCCTGCATTCAGAGCATGATGAAAGATGCTCTTTTACAAGCCTTTCCTTCTCAGGGGAAAGTTCACCATCGATATATGCCGATATTTCTTCTTCAAATCTCTTACAACTCATCACTTATTTAGACTCCTTTGCCCTCATTCTTGTTTCATCAACTCAATTAATTTCTTACGCCCGCGAAAAATACGTGATTTTACTGTTCCTTCAGGCACACGAAGTATTTCTGATATTTCTTTATAAGAAAATCCCGAAAGATCTGAAAGTAAAACACAAATTCTTAAATCTTCAGGGAGAGCCAGTAGAGCCTTTTCGATCACTTCTCGCACCTCAATCTGGCTAACAAAGTCTGGTGTCTCACTTTTACTCTTCTCCATCATAAGGGGCAGTGGATTTGCTGCCTTTTTGCGATAGAAACTCCGGCATACATTTATAGCAATTGAATAAATCCAGGTTGAAAAAGATGATCTTTTCCTGAAACCGCCAAGACTTTTATAGACTCGGATAAACGTTTCCTGAACCACATCGAGAGCATCTTCTCTGTTCCCTGTCATTCTTAACCCTAACCAATAGACTTTTCTAGCATGCTCGCGGTAAATTTTTTCGAATTCTTCCTCCCGATCTTTTCTTCTAAAAAAGGAGATAAATAAACCCTCTTTCATTCCTTGATTTTAACATGGAACTTTTTTAAAGAACCGTGCGTCTAAATAGTTGGAGGTGAAAAGAAATGTTATCAATTTTGAAAGAACAAAAGAAAGCAATCATGTTTTTGGTTGGAGGCATTTTGCTTGGAGCATTTTTAAGCTTGAGCGTCATTCTGGGACTTTCGGGAAAAACCAATATTTCAGAATCAAGAACTAAGGCAAAAAAATCTTTTGAGGAAATTCAAACTCTGCCCGGAGAAGCACAGCCCGGCTATAGAGCTAAAGACTTTGCAACTGATAGTTCCCGAGAATCACAAGAAACTGCCAGTTCAAAACAATCTGATCGAATGCTTGTTATTAACAGAAGCATTACTCTCAGGGTTTCCTCAGTCCGAAAAGCTGCCGAAAAAATAGAGAAATTAACGTTTAAAAATAATGGCTACATTGTTTCCATTTCTTTTGGTATAAACGGTGGCATTCCTGAACCCCTTTCAGAAAAAGAAACTCAACGTACGGAGTCTGATATAAACGAAGTTCGAGAAGGAAATATAACCGTTCGGATACCTATTGCCAGATACACATCCTTCACTCAGGCTGCAAAAAAAGAGGGGGTATTAATAGATGAATCCGAAAATGCAAGCGATATTACACGTGAATATATTGACATGACTGCCAGATTAAGAAATCTCCAGCGTGAAGAATCGAGACTTCTTCAGATTTTCGACTCTGCAAAAACGGTTAAAGACATGATCCTGGTGGAAAACGAGCTCAGACGCATCAGAGAAGAAATCGAAAGCCTTACTGCTCAGAAAAAACATCTCGAGGAAAGCTCTGCTTATGCAATGATCTCATTCACACTAAAAAAAGCGCTTCCGCTCGTAGAACCAGGAAAGGAAGGATGGGGATTCGAAGCAGCTTTCAAACAGGCAGTTAAAAATTTTGTAGCTATTCTTAGAGGAGCAATAGTTGCTGTAGGAACTATTTTGCCTTTTGTTTTACTCGCAGTAGTGGCATACGCTCTCTTTACTCTGGGAAAATCTACCTACAATCTGATTTTGAACTT
>CALIRS010000095.1 GCA_938042205.1 uncultured bacterium
TTTGACAAAAATAAAAATATGTGTAAAGATAAATGTGGCGAAACTAAAAAAGTGTTATCGGGTTTTGAATTTTTAGAAAGAAGTTTACTTTTAAAGATTAACAGATTTTAGAGGAAAAGGAGAAAATTTTAAAAGGAAAAAATTTGAGAAACAGGTTCACTTTACTGATGAAAGACGAAATACTTAGTACCAAACGTAAGAAACATCGTTTTTCTTGGGTT
Organism: uncultured bacterium; assembly: GCA_938042205.1. Classification (GTDB taxonomy): domain Bacteria; phylum Actinomycetota; class Aquicultoria; order SKW223; family SKW223; genus CALIRS01. The sequence continues at coordinate 222 of CALIRS010000095.1, forward strand.
CTTGATGAAACAAAGTATCTCAATTTAGGAAAAGTAGAAAAATTGAGAAGTTCCTGTGAGAAAGAAAAAGAGAAAGCACTGAAAAAGAACGAAATTATCTCGGTTAGGAATTGGTCTATGGTTGAAATAGGATTGTTTACCGGTCTACGGGTGGATGAAATGGTTAATCTTAAAAAAAAAATATCCATCTTGATGGAGAACAATCCTCTTTAACTGTCATGGAAGGTAAAGGTAATAAATTAAGAATAGTTTATTTTTCTGAAGTATTCAAAAAAGAATGCCTTTTTTATTTAAGGTGGAAAAGAGAAAAAAGCACTGGTCCTTATCTTTTTGCTAACCAGAAAGGGAAACAATTGACAAAGAGGGCACTTCAGAAGTCTTTTAAAAAATGTCTTGAACTTGCTGGACTTGAAAATCACTATTCTATCCATTGTCTCCGACATACATATGGAAGCCATTTCTACAAAGCAAGTGGGCACAATTTCCGGCTGGTTCAAGAACAACTAGGTCATAGTAGTATCAGAACTACTCAGGTCTATGCTAGTTTAATGGATGAAGAGATAAAAGAAGCATTGGAGGAATTGTAACAGAAATAATTTAGAGGAGGTTACAATGAAAAATAAAGAAAGATTTGTTTGGATATTTCTGCTGCTCGGTATAATAGGAATTTTAACAGGATGTGCCACAACTGCAAGTGTAAAGGAGATTAAACTTCCTACTCCTGGGAAAATTGAAACTTTTCAAATTTCGCCTTTAACTCTTAAAGTTTTGGATGAGGCCCCTGGTCAAAGGCACGATAAGCTATTGGAACTATTAGAAAGAGAGTTAAAAGTCCAACTTTCAAAAAATAATATTCAAGTGGATGAAAAAGCTGACAAGACCCTACAAGTTTCCATCAAAAAAATCACTATCATAAACCCTGCTATTAGACTCATTCCTCTGGTTGGTTCTTTCGGACAATCTACTATAGAAGCAGATGTTTCTTTGCTTGATAAAGACAATGCTTCCTTAACTGAATTTCAGGTTTCTTCAAGAGCTGGCATCAGAGGAGCAGTTTTTGAATTAGATGCCATGCAAAGAATCACAAGAAAATTAGCCCAAGAAATTGTAAGGAGGGTGAAATCCTTTAAAGTTCAAAAATGAATTTTTGTTGAAATTTAGGGTATTTTAGAAAGGAGGTGGTGAAATCTTTTAAAGTTCAAAAATGAAAGGAGGTGATATTAAAAATGTCTAATACTCCAAAGGAAGCATATGATAATGGATACAGAGATGGGGTAAGAGCAAAAATAAGAGCAAAAAATAGTAAAGAAAGTGTGTTTTCAATAGTGCTTGGAGCGTTTCTCCACGGCAATTCCTACTATAAAGGGGATAAAGATTATCCTGAATCATACCGGGAGGGATTTGAAGAAGGGAAAAATAGCAAGTAAGAAAAATTGTGAAATTTCAAGAAGCAGTCATTGAAAGGGCAGAAAAAACAGTAGAAGTAGGAACGAAAAGGAGGTCAAGATGTGATTGAAGAAAAGAGTGTTGTGGTTGATAGTTTTATTCGGATTCTTTTTGGCTAAACTTAATGTTTTTGCATCTACCCAGAACTTTTCACCAGCAGATTTTGAGGGAATATGGGATTTTATCTATCACTACTCTGGTTCCACTAAGGCATACCTTGGTGTTGTAACATTTGACGCAACCGGTTCTCTTATTTCAGGCAAACTTTTTACTGAAGGATATACTATTGTCTCCGGCAATGTAATGTTCACTAACACGAATACAGGAGAAGTGTCTGGCACACTGACCTTAGGTATTGGAGTAGTGGACACGCTAAAAGGTGTGATGGATAAGAAAAAAAACTACGTTGATGGAAACTGGCGTAACAATTTAGGAAAAAGAGGAACTTTTTGCGCACGCAAAAGACTGCCAATTGATCCCAGAATTGGTGAAGCAATTTCTTGGGCATCTAAGAAATTAGGAGATAGAGATTATCCTTCCAAGTGTTTGGGATTCTTACAGGGTAAACCAGGTCATTACGATGGTGCATATTATCACGAAGGTAATTATTGTAATCTAACCAGATATGACTATGCCAAACAGGCAGCAGATGCCTTAGGAATAACTACTAACGGAATTCCGCCTTGCGGTGCCTATGTCTTTTATGATTGGTGGGGAACGGTTGATGGTGAATATAAAAACTGGGGGCATGTGGGACTTTCTTTGGGCAATGGGCAAATTATCCATGCTTTGACCTCGGGAGGAGTTTGTGAAATACGAAAGGATGATTATCGTTCTGTAGAAGAGTTGCTTGGTACCACAGGTAAATATATAGGTTGGGCAAAACCACCTCTTAACCCACCAATCAGTTTTGATGCACCTATCCAACTCAATAACAGGAATACTGAGGCAACAATTACTGCTTCCGATGGTTCCTCTCTTTCTATTTCGCTCTTTACTCCTTCTGCGTCTCCCGGTGAGAATTTGATAGGTATAGAACTAACTCTCGTTGGTCTAATGCCAGGTGCTACCGTAGATTTTGTGATGGATTTTACTGTCCTTCCTTCAGATGCTGTATTTTATAAGTATAATCCAAACACTAACGAATACAATGATATTTCTTCTCTTATTACCCGACCAGGGGGTGGAAGTCTCATCATTTACTCGATTACCGATGGTGGTCCTTATGACTATGATGGGATAGCAAACGGTTCTATTTATGACCCATTAGTAATTAATAGTCCCTCCTTACCGCCTTCAGGTGGTGGCGGAGGTTGTTTTATTGCGACTGCTGCATTTGGTTCGCCGTTAGCGAAACAAGTAGAGATATTGAGAGTCTTTAGGAACCAATATTTACTGACAAATTATCTGGGGAGAAAATTTGTTTCATTTTATTATAGACATTCTCCTAAATTGGCTAATTTTATTTCTATCAATCCATTGGCAAAATATTTCACTAAAATTTTACTTTACCCTTTAATAATTTTTGTCTTCTTGGTAATGATAACCAAAGGGTTTTTTCCTTATTTGATACTGCTTGGTGCTGGTTTGTTCATAATTAAAATAAGAAAAAGAAATTCAAGGACTAACCTTTGATTATATAATACAATAAGATTTACTTAATTTAAAAAGATGAAAAAATGAACAAGTTGAGAAAGATAATATACACTTTTTTTATGTTTGAGAAAGTGAAAGATAT
>CALIRS010000096.1 GCA_938042205.1 uncultured bacterium
GCAAAAACCAACTCTTAAATTATGCTACCTGGAATCCAGGTAAAAGAAAAAGCGATTCTTAATAAGGAGATTAATACCGTTAGAGAATTCTGTGAGGTCGTGGAAAAAAACAATGTAAATTACTTATACTGCCTGTTCTCAGGTGGAAGGGATAGCCTCGTAAGTTTACATATATCTAAAAAGGTGAGCAAGCACTTAGCACTTCCTTTGGAAGCCATCCATGTAGATACTACTATCTCCACTCCCGGAAATTTACGATACGTGAAAACTGTCTGCAGTGAACTCGATGTAAAACTTTCAATAGTCAAACCTAAACATGATTACTTTACTTACGTTGAAAAATGGGGTTTTCCAACAGCAACGAGAAGATGGTGTTGTTACCACTTAAAAATTGAGCCTCTCAAAAATTATTTCAAAAATCGAAATGTGCATAATGGGCTGCTTGTTGATGGAATAAGAAAAGACGAGTCACCGAAAAGGAGAGGATTTCCAAAAATAGGGGTGCATAAACATTTTAGAATCTTATGTTATCACCCAATTTTCGAATGGGAGCATGTTGATGTATTAAATTACATAAGCGTAAATGCACTAAAAGAAAACCCACTTTATAACGTTTTCCCGAGGGCAACGGAATGCTGGTGTCCTGCTTTTAAAACTGTAAAACAATTCGAGATGTTAAAGAAGAACTTCCCCGAATTTTTCCACAAACTTATCGACGCTGAAAATAAGTTAAAAAGCGGTGGAAGCGCACTCTACAAGAACGGGAAGAAAATATATCTTAAGGATCTTTGATCAAAAGTAAAATATGCTGAAAAATCCTTTAATTGGAACAGAGGTAGATCCGAGAATAAAACTATATTAAAAGTGATTTGGATAAGGTATAATGTTGATGGGAAACTTATAATGGAAAAAGCTGAAGCCATCGCAAGGATGCAAGAATTGGTCAATAGATTTAATGGGTTGAGTAGAGATGGTAAACTTGATGAGTTCAGCGAGGCTGATGTGGGGTCAAAATTCATACTTCCTTTTCTTGAAGCTTTGGGTTGGAATATTCGGGATATAGATGAGGTAAGGGAGCAGAAAAGAACGTTAGTTGGACCAGTTGACTATTCATTGAATGTAAATAAAAAGCCAAAAGTTGTTGTTGAAATAAAGAAGTTTAGTGAGAGTCTTGACCACAAGAGGGTTGTGAGAGGGAAAGAAGAAAGCTATCCGGAACAAGCGATTAGATACGCTTGGCATCTGAAAGTCGACTGGGTTGTTTTGAGTAACTTTGCTGAAACGAGACTGTATTATTCGCGTGTAACCCGCCCTGAAAGCGGATTAATTTTCAAGTTAAAGTCTGACAAGTATCTTACTGACTTTGATCAGTTGTGGATAATATCTAAAGAAAGCGTCCTTTCGGGTAAACTTGATACATATGAAAAGCGAAGAGAAAGAAGGAACGTTGACGAAGAGATTCTTGTAGACCTTTTTCACTGCAGAAAAATTCTAGCGGAATCAATAAAAAGGAATAATCCAAGCCTTAACAAAGACGAAATTAGAGAAATAGTGCAAAAAATTTTAGACAGGTTGCTTGTAATTAGAGTGGCTGAAGACAGGGGGATTCTTGGATCAGACAGTTTATGGAAAGAACTTGATGCATGGAAAACACGAGGCTTGTCCACGCCTTTTATGAGAAGCCTAAAAAGTTTGTTCAGAGACTTTGATGAAGTATATAATAGTAAGCTATTTGAAGAACACAAGTGTGAAGATGTTGGCATTGAAAATAAAGTTCTCGAGGACGTAATTACGATCTTATATAAATATAACTTTGATTTAATATCAGCCGACGTCTTAGGCGCGATATATGAAGACTACATTGGCCATGTTCTTAAAGAAGAAGAAAAAGGTATTGACATAGTAAAGGACTATGAAAGGCGGAAAAAAGCTGGAATATATTATACGCCCACATATGTTGTCGAATATATAATAAAGCGTACCATAGGAGAAGCTCTGCAAAATAATAGCCTTGAAGAAGTTTCTAAGATAAAAATACTCGACCCCGCGTGCGGGTCTGGTTCATTTTTAATTAAGGCGTTCGACTTTTTGAAAGAATGCTACGAGAAAGCAAACAAAGAGGAAATGGAAAAAAGCGGAGCTACAGGACTCGCTCGATATACTACTTTAGTTACAGATTTTGAGAAAAAGATAATCAAAAACAATTTATTTGGCGTTGACTGGATCCACAGGCAGCAGAGATTGCATCAGTAAACATTATGCTTAAAGCATTAAAGAAAGGCGAAAAGCTTCCTTTGATTCTCGGAGATAACATAAAATGCGGGAACTCTCTGGTTCATGGAACTGAAGAAGAATTACGTAAATATTTTGGAGATAAATGGAGAGATGAGAACCCATTTAATTGGGACAGCGAATTTCCCGAAATATTTAGAGAAGGAGGGTTTGATGTTGTTATAGGCAACCCACCCCACGGTGCAAAACTTTCAGAAGAGGAAAGAAAATACTTTTCAGACAAGTATGACGTGGGGATGGGCTACAAAAATTCAGCCGCCCTTTTCATAGAAAAGTCTTTTAGATTGCTGAAACCGGATGTTCTTTTGGGCTTAGTCATTCCAAAATCTCTAACATTTTCACAGAAATGGGGAAGAACAAGGGACTTCATCTTAAGAAATTTGGAAATAATAGAAATTGTGGATATCAGTAAAGCGTTTCCGGAGGTTTTGCTTGAACAGGTTATTTTGATATGTAAGAAAAAACCTCAATCCAAAAGTACATATCTTGGTTCAAAGCTTTATGGAGAGGAAAGAATTGAATCGTATGAGATACCCGTTGAACTTTGCAAAGACTTGGATGCTCTTCCATGTCATGTTGATCTCACGTCGTTAAAGATCTATCAAAAGATTAGAGCTAAATCAATACTACTTGGAGAGATATCCCATACTTTCAGGGGATTACCCGTTCAAAGCAAAGCATCCGAAAAATGTACGGAGAATTCAGAGCC
>CALIRS010000097.1 GCA_938042205.1 uncultured bacterium
CTGCGGACACATATCTTCCCTTTCTAGAAAAAACAGGTGAGTTCAGGAACTTTTGGGAAACTAAAATCGTGGGTTTGCAACAAGATGTGATGATTTCTGCGGCAGCAACTGCCGTAGGTATCAACATGACATTTTTTATGCCTTTTGTTTTACTTAGAAGGAAATGGGGGCGGGAACATCGCGGTCTTGCCAAGTTTGATTTATGGACTGCTTTACTGATACCTTATGTCGTTGCCACGAGTTGTGTAGTAATTGCAGCTGGAACCAGATTTAATGGAAAACCTGAATCCGCATACGATAATAATGGGCAAATCCATGCAAATTTAGAAAAAGGTTATCTCGACTTAGCAACTGCTAGAGCACAACTGGAATGGGATTCTGCAGAGTACGAAGCTTTGGCACCAATACAACAGGATGCTGTTCTGGAATCTCTGCCACTTGCAGATCGTCAACTTGCTGCCATGTTGGTTAAAAGAGATGCATTTAACCTAGCCGAATCATTGGAATCCCTTTTTGAAAGTAAGGCTTTCTCGCACTATGTTTTTGGGATTGGCGTTTTGGGTATGGCTCTTTCCACTATCATTATTTTGATGACAATTAATGGTCACGCTATTTGCGAAGTTCTTGGCAAACCCCACAGTGGAAACACCTTCTTAGGTGGTGCACTCATAGCTGGACTTGGTGTTCTTGGTCCTTTCTTTTGGCAGGACGCAGCTTTTTGGCTGGCGGTACCCACCTCAATTTTAGGTTTTACCCTGATTCCTGTGGCTTATCTCAGTTTTTTCCTTTTGATGAATAACATACAAGTACTTGGTAGGGAGAGACCTGAGGGTACAGGAAGAGTGCTTTGGAACTTATTTATGATCCTTGCTTTGGGAATTATGGGAACAGCTGCCGTTTATGTGGCATGGAATAAATCATGGGGACCAATACCTTTCGGTAAAATCGCACTAATTGGCTTTGGAATACTTATGTTAATCGGACATTTTTCTCTCCGTAACAAAAAGCTGTCTAAAAAATTAGAGGGACTGGAAATGAAAATTAATCGCTTGTCCGATAAGCTTTCTTCTCAACAGAGATCATCTCAGTAAGAATTTTATTTTGAAGTATCGCTTGTAAGCGGAACCCAAACCCTTCTTTCACCACTAGAATCTCGCTTGGAAAACAAAACCCAGGCTTCTCCAGTCGTTGTGTCATACTTTATCAGGCGTTTGTACAGAAAAGGCTTGGTATCCTGTGAGTAGTATTCCGCGCTTACTATTTGATATTTGCCTGCCTTTGACGAAAAAGATGCAAAACTTGGAGGAGGGGGTATATTGGAAGGTAAACGGGGAGGACTAGAAAGCGGGGTTACCCCTTTGGTTGCCTGGCCGTAGGAAAAGCAGAAAGTAAATTTTGATAATAGCAGTAAGAAGAGAATTTTTGTCATAATATCTTGTTTGATGTTTAGGAAATACCTTCTGCTATTTTCACCTGATGAGGTAAAACATAAAATTTGTATTTAACGAATTTAAGGCTTAAAAAAAGATTGAAATTTGTATTATATATCTCAAATTTATAAAAAAAAGACCGTCGGTCTTGCCCTTACCGACGGCCTAAATGGTTCGATTGAACACATAAGTAGAAGTTTGATGGAATAAAAATAAATAGCAAACTTTTTTTTGATTATCTGATAATTTTAAGTATTGGATTCGAATTCGATCATTACATTCAACTAAATGTCACTACTCTTCCTCCTGAATAAAGACCATAGATTGTAGCCATTTCTCATTATCTTTTACGACGCCACCAATACATTGCCACCTGCCCGAGGATCTGTATAAAAAGCCTTCGGTATCTTTATATTCTTTTTGAATAAGGTCGTTCACCAATTCCTGCAAGTTTTTTATAGAATCAGCTTTTACTATCTTGTATTTTCTCTGTACCCTAAGCATCGCAAAACTATAACATTTGAGCTTACCCCTGATGCAATGCAAAATGAAGAAACTAAACTATTTATTTTTTTAAATTTATGAAATTCAATGATTAAAGATTCTATCAACTATAATGTGCGGATTATTTTCAGACTGCAGCTCTTATCATCTCAGCACTATTTTGGAAGATGAATTTTCAAATCTTTGAATCTAACTTCGAATTTTCCGCGAATCTTAATTGTTCGGATCTAAAGATATACCAAAAACTAGATTGAAGCTTATAAATCCTTGATCTTCCAACATTACCAAAGCATGAACATATTATGAATAATTTAAACTCCAATATAAGATGGTAATCTCAACCAAAAAAGAAAAAGGTGAAGACTCATCATTAAACGATGACGAAGTAAATGCACTCCTAGACTTACAGCATTCTTTTGAATCAATAAAGGAGGAGATAAGTAAAGTTATTATTGGTCAAGAAGAGGCTATTGAGAAAATTTTTATATGCATGCTTTCGCAAGGACACGCACTCCTGATGGGCGTTCCGGGACTGGCCAAAACACTGTTGGTTAACTCTATTGCTCAATGCATATCTCTATCTTTCTCCCGTATCCAATTTACTCCCGACCTCATGCCATCTGATGTAACCGGGACAGAAATTCTTCAAAATAGAGAAGATGGTGAAGGCAGGGAATTCAAATTTATCAAAGGACCTGTATTCACGAATGTCCTACTTGCAGATGAGATAAATAGGACTCCACCCAAAACCCAATCTGCCCTCCTTGAGGCAATGCAGGAGAAACGGGTAACCGTTGCAGGGAAAAACCATAATTTACAAAAACCTTTTTTTGTTTTGGCCACTCAAAACCCAATTGAA
>CALIRS010000098.1 GCA_938042205.1 uncultured bacterium
AGGCTTATAAACTTTGTCAGGATATTTTTCGGTTAGTTTCCAGATGCAACCATTAATCGTCTTTGGATGAAAATCTGGATCTGACGCTCTAATTTTTGAGAGCAGTTCTGACCAGTGCATCTCTTCCGATTTCTGTTCAAGTAGCTCAAGAGCCTTTGCATATATACGACGTGTTACCTTATCAGGCTTCATACAACTCATACTTTCCAAAAACTTTACTTTTTATAACCTTATTTTGTTTAAGTTTACTTTCAAGCCTTTCTTCTCAGGGTGGCGGAGGGAGAGGGATTTGAACCCTCGTCACCGGATTACGGTGAAGTGGTTTTCGAGACCACCGCCTTCGTCCACTCGGCCATCCCTCCATTTTGACTGTTTGTTCCTCACTGTTAGTTATTTGACTTAAAAGGTTTTTATTTTTTAGCCAGATTCTAACAGCCCGCAACTAAATACTATAATGGCGCGCCCGGCGCGACTCGAACGCGCAACCTCTGGCTCCGGAGGCCAACGCTCTATCCGTTGAGCTACGGGCGCATTCTGGTGACCTGGCAATCTGGAAACTTACACATGGTTCTTGCTCCAACCTCGAAGCACCACATATTACTACATTACTATGTCACTATGTCCTCGGGTGGCGGAGGGAGAGGGATTTGAACCCTCGAGACCCCTCTTCAGGGTCTACGCGATTTCCAGTCGCGCGCACTAGTCCAGGCTATGCGATCCCTCCATATTTCACCGCCAGTTACAGCAGCAACTATGTCACATTTATATTTTAACCTTGTGAGAATTTTTTTTAAGAAATTAGACCTGCTTCTTCCGCAATATCTTAAAAAAACTTCTCATTAGAGTTCTTACTTCTTCTTCACGGACACCTTTAACTACTTCAGCTACCTGATGGTTTAATCGTTTATCCTCAAGAAGTGTGTAAAGACTTTTGACAGCACCCGCCTTTTCATCCTCGACTGCATAAACCACTCTGTCAATTCTTGAAAGAACTATAGCTCCGGCACACATCGGACAAGGTTCAATAGTCGCATATAGTGTACATCCTGCAAGCCTCCAGTTTTTAAGTCGTGAAGCCGCCTTCCTGATAGCAATAATTTCAGCATGAGCCGTAGGATCATTCTTCCCTTCCCGCAAATTGTGACCTCTACTTATCACTTCCCCCTGGCAAACAATCACACAGCCGACAGGAACTTCGCCTTTTTGAGCAGCCTTCCTGGCTTCTTTGATCGCCTCTGCCATAAACCTGGCATCTAAATCCTCGATACTTAAATCCTTCATTTGGACACCGTTCGCTTACAAATAATAACAAATATCCAGCTTGTGGTGCTGCTCAAATTGATAATGGTCTCATCCCTCATTTAAAGTATTAAATTATTCTCTAACATAAAAAAGGCGTAGCCTAGGGGCTACTGCAGTATGCGATCGATGACAATAAGCACAGAGATCAGTGTCTGCTTCCATTCTCCCAGGTGGAATTACATATTCGTAAGAAGTGGTAGTATCCCCATCTATATTTTTCGAAATTACCCTGAAATAATATACTGTATTTATTTCAAGCCCCGTAATAATCACGGTGTGGGTTGTAACCAGTTCAGTGGTCTCAGTCGTTTCGTACGAATAAGTCTCTGTTGAAGAATGGGAAGTTGTATCATAAACAACCTTCGAAGTAGATGGGATATCCGTTGACCAGGTAATAGTAGTAACTGTTGGTTGCGGAGTAGTATCCGAAGCAGGAACAATATGGACAGCCTTTACACCCGATATAACAGGAGCAGGGTCTATCCGTAAAGGCTTTGAAAATTCAGAAGTTGAACCTTCATCATCAATCACAATTGCTACAACTCTATCCCTTGAAGTTATCGATAATCCTTCAGCAGGCATTTTAAACTCAAATTTTCCATCTCTAACTTTTGTAGAACCAAGATACATATTTGCCTGCCCTGAGATATCAGCAAGATAAATTTCTATATTACATCCGTTGAAAACTTCAGAGCTATCTTCCAACCCTACATATCCTTCAACGGTAAGCAAATTCTCAAAAAGTATTGCAGATACAATCACTGGTGAATCTATACCTTTATTTGGTTGATGAATTGAAAAAACACCATCATTGTCGGTATGACCATCTTCTCCAAGATCAATACTAAAACCGTTGCTGAAAAACCTTGTTTTTGTAATCTCCACACCGCTTCCAGATTTCACTGCAATGCCGCTGGTGTTCGCCAAAAACGCACAGTTATCAATAATGATATTGCTATCAAATGATCTGATATCTGAAGAAGGAGAAACCGGAGCGATACTCCTGTCAAAATCAAGTTCATTTGACTGGGCAATACAAATAGTATCTGTCCATTTATTTTTAAAACTCACAAAGATCTGTGAATTTGACTTCACGATCGTTTCAGATGGAAGATTTATCCTGAGAACACGTAGATTTACTGTACCCGTGGAATCACTCGCGTCGATTCTGTGAATGGTACCGTCTGGTTCAACAATTTCAGCAGATGATCCTCCATATATCAAAATAGCTAACTCCTCTGAATCAGCCTGCAAAATTGCAGCTTTTCCCAGGCTTTCAAATGTGGTAAGAGAGTACGATGAATATGTATTCGTTTCAATCCCAGTATGACTTCGGGTAAATGCGGCAATTGGTGCAGAAGATCTTATCTCCATAGCCATGTATTGACCACTTTCAAGCGCTTCTTTAAAAACAGGAACCTCAAAGGAGTTAAACTTCTCACCGGCTTCGATGTTAAAGGAATACGATATCTTAGTTCCGCCTTCTGTGGTTAATGAGATATCCACTGCAGAATCCTCAAGTGCTACCACCTCGAATTCATCCTTGATTACACCTACCAGGTTTTGTGAAGCTGGAAAAAGAAGAACACTTTCACCATTAGATGTCTCTTTTGCTGCGTAGAGGGGTTGCTCAGATTTAAGAACAATCACTTCATCTTCTTTTGTCTGATATACAAATGGTGCTACTGTAGTTTCATAACTATAAGAGTTATCAGAAAATCTATGGGCAATGTTTACAGGAATTTCCACTTCTTCTTCGTAAGGGATCGCTATTAATTTATCTCCTTGCTCTAAATGGGTGGCAAATGCATGACCTTTGTAAGAATTTCCTCCTATCGCTGAAAAGCCTGAATCAAGAGGCGACACATAAAAATAGGATGGCGAACGAACTCTTGCAGCATAATCTCTAACATTAAATTCTATATTTTGACTACCAGAAATTAAATAGCTTCTCTCTCCATCTAAAACTCTTAAGAGGGCATTTAAGGTGCCAACGTGAGCCATTAACGACTTCTGTGTTGCAGGTATAACTACAGAATGATTATCAGGGAAAACTCGTTCTCTCTGAAGAAGAAAAGATAATGATTCGCCATAGGCATATGAAACCTCAGAGGTCGTTTCTTCTGAATTTATCCAGCAAATACTTCCACCTGTATCATCCTTAGAAAGAATATAATCTACCAACCGCGAAGTATTTCGATTAATAAACGCCCCACTTAAAGTAGTTTCTGGACTTTTAAGCGCAACGAATTCCTGAGAGCTTTTCCTGCCAGGATCTTGCTGTGAATAAAGTCGCTCGTACTGATAGGAAGAGATATAAATTCCATTTCTGAAACCAGAGAAGTTTAATCTTCTAATTTCCGAAAATGGTGCCACAAGAGTTAACCCATCTTTAAAAGGAATATTTGTCCCGGAAATTACAAGACTTGATCCTGAAGAAATTCTTTGCTTGCTACCGTCAATGATAAGGGGATCGGTAATGGGTGGTAGTTCTTCAAATGGTGAAATCACAAATTCATCAGTTAATTTGTTATAAGATGGGTCGGAGGTATCTAAAGCAAATACCAGCGTTTGTCTCTCCTTTAGAGCATTTACATTAATAATTGCTTGACGTAAACTTCCCTGAATCCTTGCATCACCTTCTTTGAAATCAGAGCTATTTGTAACTACTTCATAGCTAAAACCAAAATCCACTCCCGAGATGAATTCCTCTTTACCGACTTCAACGATTGAGGTATGTTCATAAATGTTTTTTTCAGGACTTGTGTCAGTTGACCAGCTATCTGTAACAAATGAATCTTTACCTCCGAAAGCCTGTTTCTTGATAAGAGACCCTTTCTGATAATCAGCAACAAAGGTTTGTTCAGGTAATAGCTCATAGACTGTAAACCCCGCATTTAATCTGCGTCTTTCGGATTCTGCAAGAGAAACTGCACTCACAGCCACCACATATGAGTGATCAGCACGAGCTGGTAAATGATAGATCCCATCACGGTCAGTTTTCGTTTCAAAGCAGAAGATATCTTCACTGTCAATCGTTCCATTCCCGTTGACATCTTCATAAAGTCTTACCAAAACCCCGCTTTTTACCTTATCACCACTTTCAAAAGCAGACCCATCAGAGTCGAAGTCCTCGAAAACGCGGCCGGTTATTTTATCGAAATATACCTCAGGTTCCGGAGATATAGCCTTAGCTACAGGAAAAATTCCAGCTGCTGAAAACCTTACCGCTGAAAAGGAATAGAGATTCTGGTTTCGTTCAAATAATTCCTCAGGAGCAGTCGGATCAAGTTGAAAATATAATGTTGCCAGGTTTTTTTGCGACTCAAGAACACGTGTAAACGGGAAATATGCTCCTTTTCCTTTATGAGGCGAAACAAAAATCGGCGCATCTGTTCTCGAGTTTCCAAAAAAACCTATAGTCACAGTAGATTGCGTGGTCTCAACAGAAAAAAATTCTAAATAATCGTAGGAGCCTGCGACAGAGTTATAAATTTTTGAAATGGAAGAGTTGCCCGATAGCCTGACCACAGCGAAGGTTTCTGTTGTTGAAAGCGGTAGGGTATTATCATATTCTCCCTGAGCACAAATAAATGAAGAAATTCCAGTATTTTTATCGATAACAAGCTGCATCAAACGTTCTTGAATATTTGTGGAGTTAAGTGTTTGTAAAGACGAAAGAGCCACTGAATTTCCAGATTTCTTATCGCTGAAATAAAATAGACTCGAAAGTTTAGCATTATCAGAAATATTTGGACCACTGGTCGCTTTTGAACCCACCTTTTTAATTTCAAACTTAGTACCATCTACAAATTTAAATACCCCGGAAGGCATTCCAAGAAAAAACACTTCTTCCGGCTGATGGATGTTATCATCAAGGGATGACTCAATAACAGTCGCATACCATTTACCTACTTCCTTCTTAAGTCTGACTGCTGCCGGTGTATTATCTAAGAATCCAGGAGGCGAGCTAATCACCACATCAATTTTCTCGGAATTTGTGAATCCTATTTCTTGCCAGGCATTTTCAGAGCCTTTCCCCGAAGGGATTGTTTCCTTAAGTACTTCGATAACATCCATGGTAGCTGTTAGATTTGAGTAAGACTCCGCAAAAGAATTACCATAATACATGTAAATTGTTTTCTTTTCGTAAGGTAAAAGCTCCGGGATCTTAACCCAGATAATTGCCCGTTTGTCCACCTCAGATTCAGAGGGCCATTTCTCTATCCAGAATGAAAGGTGGTTTTCTTCCTCATCAACAAATCTTATGTCTTCCCCCTCCGAACGACACTTCGAAAAGTCAAAGACTTTTCCATCAAGTTCAACTCTTATTTGATAGTTGGTAAGTTTCTGCCCGCTTTTTTCAACGATGAGCAAAGGTTCGCGATATCTCCAGCCTGTTAACCACGCGGTCGGAGAAGGAGTTGCCCATAAGAAAATAGCAGATGCCATTAAGCTGATTATTAAAAATATAAAAATATGCTTGCGAGAAACATTTAGCTTCATAACAAAGCCATTGATATTCAAAAAATTGTCTTCCCCGAGACTGAGCTTCTTGATTATAAGCTCTTTACTTGCATTTATTCAAGTGAAAGGCAATCTATCGAGAGCAATATTAACAATAATCCTTAGAGTGGTGTTTGTGGTAATCTTCAAACTGGAAAGGACATTTGATATCTATTATCCTATAAACATGATTCTATAAATATAATACGTTTTAGAATGTTATAAACCCTGTTTGGTGATGCTTTTTTGGTAATTTGAAATCAGTTAAAATTACTTGCTCAGTGCATGAAGGAGAGATGGCCGAGAGGCTGAAGGCACTCGCCTGCTAAGCGAGTAACCCGGCTGAAACCGGGTTCGAGGGTTCAAATCCCTCTCTCTCCGCCAGCTTAGTTGTATAAGATTTTTGCTTGTACTTTGAAAAAAGTAATGAAAAAGAAAGGATTTGAACCCTAAAGGGTTTGTTAAGGGGAAGTTGGTTGTTCTTCCTTAAAGTAATGTAAGGAATGATCACTCCCAGGAGGGGAAACCTCCGGGTTTCCCCTCCTGGGAGTGATCGGCGGTTCAAATCCCTCTCTCATCATAATGACATAGTGACTTTTTAACGCAGTGACATAGTAGTAAATGGTAATATGGTCACCAGAATGCGCCCGTAGCTCAATTGGACAGAGTAACGGACTACGAATCCGGAGGTTGGGCGTTCGAGTCGCCCCGGGCGCGCCATGTAAAAGGACGGCGTTTGGTCTTGAATCTTGGCTTTTTTATAATGTATAAATAAGTAATAAAAATGAAAAATCGCCATTATTAAAAAATGCCCGACCTGCAGAATTCACAATTCAAGACCTGACCCCAGGTTTATGGAGTTAGGAATGAAAGAGAAACCAAAAGCTTTAATAGTCGATGACGAAGCAAGTTCTCGTTCTGAAATCCGTCACCTGTTGATTCAGGATGGTCGAATTGACCCATGGGCAGAAGCGGACACTATCAGCAAAGCATCATCCCTGCTCAAAAGCCAAAAAATCGATGTAGTTTTCCTGGATATAAAAATGCCGGGTCTTACGGGTCTCGAGTTTGCCAGCCTCCTTAAAAGAATGATTAACCCTCCGGTAATAGTTTTCATCACAGCCTTTGGGGAACACGCACTGGAGGCGTTTGAATTAGCAGCCGTTGACTATCTTCTCAAGCCAGTATCAGAAGAACGGTTAAGAGAAACCATTGACCGCATTCTGAAACAAACTCCTGCTTTCGCGGCTGAAGAAAAATCTAAAGCAAAGCCATCTCCCTCATTAGAACGAATCTTTGTAGAGAAAGAAGGAGGAAAGAAAATTCCCATACCTCCTGATGAAATTTACTTTTTTGAAGCTCGAGATGATTATTCCATGCTATACACTAAGGATCAGCGCTATCTGATCACGAACACTCTGAAGGAGTTGGAGCTTAAGCTCACAAAATATAACTTCCTGAGAGTGCATCGAAAATATTTAGTTAACTTAAACAAAATTGGAGAAGTGATTCCAATCTCTCGCGGTACAATACTTTTACGAATGACAGACTTAATTAAAAGCGAGATTCTCGTGAGTCGCAGAAAAACAAAATCTCTAAAACAGGCTCTTGGCTTATGAAACTTATGAAACATAAACCTCATACAGAATCCAGATGACCAGAAAAAATAATTAGCTTTGCAAGTCAGCAAATTTCTGATATAAGTAATTAA
>CALIRS010000099.1 GCA_938042205.1 uncultured bacterium
TATTCAAAAAAATTCTGTAATTTTGTAGCAAGAAGAGAGCTGTAAAAAGTAATTTAAATCTTTATCTGCTATTATATATGAAATGGCAACAAGAAAAATACTTTTTGTAGAGGATGAAAAAGGTCTCCATGAAGTACTATCAGCTTACTTTAAAAGAGAAGGGTTTGATTTTGAGTCTGCATTAAGTGGAAAGGAAGCTGTAAAAAGCTTCAGAGCTGATAAATATGACCTGGTCATAATCGATATTATGCTTCCAGAAATGGATGGTTTTGAGGTTTTAAAGCAGATAAGGAATTATTCAAATGTGCCGGTGATTATGTTGACAGCCAGAAGTGATGAAGTGGATAAGTTATTAGGCCTGGAAATGGGAGCAGATGACTATGTTACTAAACCTTTTTCACCCCGCGAATTGCTTGCAAGGGTCAAAGCTATATTGAGAAGAGTTTCAAAACAGGAAAGAAAAGAAAAGTTTAGGGTGCATGAATTAGAGTTTGATCTGGAATCCCGTGAAGTGACTTATAAAAATGAGCTCATACCATTGACTGCTACTGAAATGAGAATTTTGACTCTTCTCGCAAAGAACCCTGGAAGAGTTTATTCAAGAGCTCAGATAGTTAATGCTATCAGTAATGATTATGAGATTGAAGAAAGAACAATAGACGCTCATGTTAAGAATATAAGAAAAAAATTAGCACAGGCTGGAGCAGATCCTTTGATTGTAAGCACTTCACGCGGTTTTGGCTATCGTATAAAAAGAGAATCTTGAGAAATGAAAATCTCTGATTTTCCGATTATGAAAACGATATCTGGAAGAATAGCTTTCAGTTTTTTTCTGATAAATTTTATTGTAATTGGAGCTTTTTTCCTGGTTGCTTATAACTTTTTTAATCTTAACCTCACTAATTATCTGAATCAAAATCCATTAACGATAGCAGAAACGGTTGCTTCAAATCTAAGTCAGGAAATTGCATCCGGAAAAAACATTATGGAACTGAGACCAGTAATAGATGAATATGCACGAAAGTATGGTGCGGTAATAATTATTTTTGACCGTGCAGGAGTAGAAATCCTTGTATCCGGAGAAAAGGGGTCGGAATTAATAACAAACTGGTGTGCAGGACCAATGGCTGTAAAAGGAGCAAGGATGATCGCGGTGCCCATTGGGAGCGAATTCAATCCAGCTGGTTTTGTGGGAGTCATTCTTACCCGGGAATCGTCGGTGGAAGCGGCAAGTGAGAGCTTTAGGACTTCTATGATAAGGGCGTTTTCAATTAGTGCTGTTTTAATCCTTGTTTTTGCTTTAATTATTGGCTTTGTTTTGTCAAAGGGTATATCAGAACCTATTAGAAACGCCATTATTGGTGCCGAAAAACTGGCAGCGGGAGATTTTGATGTCCGGCTTTCTGTAACTGACAGGTCAGAAATTGGTGATCTTTCACAGTCTGTAAATCTGCTGGCAACAAGATTGAAGGAGCTTGAAAAAAGAAGGCTTGAAACAGCCGCGGATATTGCACATGAGTTTAAAACGCCACTAACAATTGTAAAGGCAAATTTAGAAGCAATGGCGGATGGTGTTCTTTCTGTTAGCAGAGAAAATCTTGAGAAGATTTCTTCTGAAATAGACCGACTTACGAATTTAGTGGATGGACTAAAAGAAATAAGATTAATTGAAGAATCGAAGGTAGTATTTCCTCTGGAAAAGGTAGATTTAGTTAAGCTTGTGAAGGATAAAGTTTCATCTTACAGGGTGTTGACTGAAGGTAAGAAGATAAGATTGGAAACTGAGTTTTCAGAAAAGCCACAGATAGTACATGCTAACAGGGAAAAACTTATGCAGGTGATTGACAATCTTTTTTCAAACGCTCTCAGGTTTACAAAGGAGGGTGGGAAAATAATTATTGGCGTCAGGTGTTATCGTGGTGAAGTAAGAATTTATATTTCTGATACTGGCATTGGCATTCCGCTGGAAAAAATACCGCTTGTTTTTGAGCGTTTTTATACTGCAGAAGAATCAAGGTCGAGAGAGAGAAGCGGAACTGGTCTGGGTCTTTCCATAGCTAAAAGCCTGGTAGAGCTCATGAATGGAAATATAAAAATTGATTCAAGACCCGGGAAAGGAACCACTGTAACAGTAAGTTTTAAAAAAGCAAAAGAAGTTAAATTACAATCTCACTCATCTTCTTAAGAATTTTATCTATTCTCACTTCTATTTCTTTTTCATTTATTTTTTGTGATTCAATGATCTCGTTATAACTTTTACCTCTAATGATATCGATAATTAAATTTAGCTCCTCTTTGTTAAATGTGAGAAATAACTGTTCACTTGTCATTCCCTGATCTTCAAGAATTCTCATGTAATTCAGTACCTGTTTAAATGTTGCCGGTTGCGGAATTGTTTTTTCTTCAACCAGTGCCTTGATGGTGCGATACAGGTCTATCAGATAACCATCTACATAGAAGAAAGCAATCCTATTTTTAAGGTTCGATCTTAAAGCTCGGTGCGGATCGTTTGTAAGTATTACAGTATATGGTGCCAATGAAAATTCCGATAGTATGCGGTTTATGTCCTTTCCCGGAAAGATGTCTTCTTCGACGATGATGACTTTTGCTTTTGCTTCTTTTGCTGTTTTTACAAGTTCATCAAAAAACCTTGCCTGACCAATGATTTTCAATTCATTAAATTTTTTTAGTGCTTCAACTAGAGATTGCTTATAAAGTGTCCTTTTATGGGCTACAAGAACTCTTATATTGTCCATTCTTCTTTTTCGCTTTGTTTTTTATTAAAGACATATCGGCAGTTTCCAGAAGTTCTTTTGCAGTCATTTTTTCAGAAAGACAAGATATACCTGATGTTACTGAAAGTCGATAAACTTTCTTATTATTCACATGAAAAGCTTGAGAATTTATCGATTCTTCAAGCCGACTGGCAACGCTTCTGGCTCCTTCAAGATCGGTTTCCGGTAAAAGAATTAAAAATTCATCTCCTCCAAATCTCGCCGGGATGTCCACCGAACGAATGTTCAGCTTTATATTTTTAGATAACTCACGAAGCACTTTATCACCTACAAGGTGTCCGAGCTCGTCATTACAAGATTTAAAATTATCAATGTCCAGAATAACTAATGAAAGAGGTCTGCCATATCTTCGTGCACGAGAAATTTCGTTAGAAAGCCTCTTTAAAAAATAACGATGGTTGTAGAGGTTAGTTTTTTCGTCCCA
>CALIRS010000100.1 GCA_938042205.1 uncultured bacterium
TCATTAGTATCTGTTCGTGGAATGCTTGCCCTTGAAATGGCAGCTATTCTCTGCTTAGAAAGCTCCTCCTGCCTGATTGCTTCTCTGAGACTTGAATCGATTGAAGATAAAAGTCTTTCTTTTTCTTTAACTTGAGATTCTATATAGTTTTTGTTCTTTTTCAATTTTGCAACCAAAGCTTCTTGCTCTGCAAAAAGTTTTGCAAGTTCCTGACGGTCCTGCTCAAGCTTTTTGCGCCTTACTTTATATGTACTATTAAGTTCGGCTTCTCTACCGAGAATATTTGAAATCATCCTCCAGCTGGTTATAAATTCATTAAAATCCTCTGCTCCAAGTAGCACTCCAATAAAATTTTGAATATCAAGTTTGTAAAGGGTGCGAGCTCTAGCGCTTATCTGACTTTCTAACTTCGAAATTTCTCTTTCGGTTGAAGAAATTTCTCTTTGAATTCTTTTTATTTTTATTCTGGTAGTTCCAAGCCTGTAATTCGCATAATTATACGCTTCAACGGCTTCATCAAGACGGGCATTAAGGTTATTAAGCTTAATCTGAACACTCTTTTTTTGGGATTCAAGATCATTGCGATTTGGGATCGCCAAAACTCCTGGCGGTGATAACAACATCGCCAGGAGAATAGTCAACAATATTAATATTAAACTCGACCTTTTTCGCAAGCCTGGTTCGTTACTTAAACTCATCCGGGCGTAGTTTAACAAATGGGTATGACAAATGCAAATTTAGTAGATAAAATGATCATTTTTTTAGAGTTTTGAAATAAGTTTCAATGCCCCGGCAGATAGCCATAGCTATCCGTTGGCGCCATTCTTCCTCCTTCAGAAGTGCTTCTTCCGCCGGATTTGTAATGAACAGTGGTTCAACTATAACAGCAGGCATTAAAGTCTTCTTAAGGACTGTTAGGTTTCTACCTTTTATCCCTCGGTCAGCTCGACGTAAGATATTTACTAGCTCTTTTTGCATAATTACCGCCAGCTGCTTTCCCTTTCGCGAAAAACTTTGTTCTTTCTGAAAATAAAGTGTTTCTGTGCCCTGAGAACTGGCATTTTGGGCTGCATTCAAATGAATGCTCACGAAGAGATGACACTTGTTTTTATTGGCAATCTCGGCTCTTCTTTGAAGGCTAATACTTCTATTGTCAGAGTATGTTTTTGTTACTTGAGCCCCTTTTGCATGCAAACCAGTTTCGACCCTTTTGCAAATATCCCTTACAATCTCACTTTCTTTAAGCCCTGACAGTGACACAGCGCCAGGGTCGTTACCTCCGTGACCGGCGTCAATAGCAACTTTGATATTCGCAAGGGGACTCTTATTGACGTCCCTTGCTGGATAATCAACTACAGATGAGTGTCCAAGGCTCATAATCAGATCATTAAGTTTCTTTAACGTCACTGGTCCAAGAATTCCGTCAGGCTGTATACCCACTGAAAGTTGAAATTCCCTCAGGGCTTTCTCGGTGGCAGATCCAAAGACAGCATCCAGTGGACCCGGATTGAAACCCAGACTTTTAAGGCTTTTCTGTAATTCATAAACATCATTGCCTTCAAGGTATGGATAATGGAGGTAAAGAAGTCTTTCGCCTAATCTGTAGCTTTTATGAACCAGGAGGCGGTATGTATTATCGTCTACTACACCCGTAGGCTCCAGGCCATTCTTCTGCTGGAATAACTTTACAGCCTTCCAGGTCAAAGGACCAAAATTACCATCAGCACCAGTTGGGCCAAGCTTGTAACCAATTTTTAAAAGCCTTTCCTGAACATCTTTGACGCGTGGCCCACGGTCTTTTAACTTTAGTTTCAACTACCAACTCCTCCGAAAAAATCTATAGTGGGTGATGGAAATTGAATCCATCTCTCCTATCTAATTACCCCTTGGTCACAAATTCTAAACTTTTGTAACTGAGTCACCACACCATTGTTGAACTGTAAAATTCACAATTCAAGACCTGACCCCATGATTCTCCATGATTTTCCTTTCAGGGTTCGACTCTTCTATTTTCAAAGATTCTTTCTCAACCCATACTAAAATACTTTTACCCAGGTACTGGAGCGGATGACGGGAGTCGAACCCGCGATCTTCGGCTTGGGAAGCCGACGTTTTGCCACTAAACTACATCCGCTCTTAGTAAACATTTATTTTATCAATTTTTCAGGCTTTTACACGACGATAACCAGGCCTGGTAATACGAAAACGGCGAATACTGTAGCCAGATGCGGCAAAAATAAAAAACCCCATGGATATCATTGCTAATTTCAAATTAATATCATGGTCGATTTCATACCCCTGCTTTACTACCATAAATTTCTTAGCATGTATATCGATATCGCCGTTGTGTTTCGGACAGTTTGAACTGAAAATCCCTTCTACATAAACAATATCGCCTTTATGAAAATAATCTCCTTTAAACTTTACCTTTTTTGCGTCTTCTTTTGAAACCCAGATTCCTATGCCACTATTCTGACCTTTTGGCTTATTTCCTTCGGCAATACTTCTTTTAGAATATACATCGTCATTTACATTAATCCAGGCACCATCTCGATGGTAAACGATGTCTCCGATAACCTCACCCTCGATTCTTATCTGTTTTCCGTCATACTTTTTCATAGAAGCATATAGTTCATTTATTTTGACATGGTAAGCAGCAAAAACTACGTTTCCACTAAAATCCAACACTATTAAAACAAATAAAAATAAGAGAAATTTTTTCATTTACCTTTTCCTTTAATAACAGAAACTACAAAACCAGTGAGTGCAAATACGGAGGCAAACTCAAGCCTTCCCATCCACATCGAAAGAATGTAATAGAGCTTCATAATCGCTGGCATTGCAGGTACAGCAACCCCACAGGACAAACCAACATTTGCGCCCGCTGATACAGACTCAAACAATGATTTTACGAAAGAGTAGCCGTAAAACATCCCAATATAGGCTCCAAGAAGATAAATAGAGATGTAGGCAAGGATTACGATACCTGCCATTTTTACTTGACTATCCTTGAGTATATTGTCGCGAATGTGGTGGTAGTAAGTAACCACAACGCTCGTTTCAGGTCTTATCAACCGTTCAACTTCAGAAAATATTCCTTTTACAATCAGGCCTATTCTTAATGCTTTAAAACCGCCTGCTGTAGAACAAGCGCTCCCGCCTAATGCCATAGGTAAAATTAATCCAAGAAGTGCAAATTCCCCCCACTGATTCGCCAGTTGTCCCACCGTAACCGACATAAGGCCAGTACCTGAATGAGCTGATCCCACCTGAAAAAGTATTCTTCTTGACATACTTATAATATCAGTATATAAGTTCAACTTTATTAAAGCACTTGCAGCGAAAAGCATTGATAGTGAGACAGTAATTGTGAAAGAAGCTATCTCAATGTTTCTGGTTATTTCTTTCCTGTTTCCAGTCCAGACAGCCCAATGAAGAGCGAAATTAAAAGAACCGATTATGAAAATCGTAAAGGCTACTGCTTCGATTATTAAACTATGATAATAAGCTATATTTAAAGCCATAGGAGCAAAGCCACCTGTAGACCAGGCACTCATAAAAATCCAAAGGCTGTGAAAAAATCCCTTTAAAGGTTCCAACCCTATCAATACGTTCGATATGAAGAGTACGACTGTTCCAACAATAAGATATGAGAGGCTGATAAACCAGATTGCCCTCGCTGTATTAACAACATTTGGTAGCAATTTTTCCTCACGTGCTTCCCCAACATAAATTTTTATCACACCTCTACTTGCACGGACAAGGAAGGTTAGACCAAGTACAATTATCCCCTGGCCTCCAATGTATGTCAGAAGATGACGCCACATATTTACAGAATAAGGTAAATGGTCAAGATCCTGAACCAGAGTAAGCCCCGTAGTTGTCAAACCACTCATAACATCAAAACAGCAGTCGAGATAACTTCCCCAGAAACCACTTAAATAATAAGGGATAGCTCCAATAAGGGTCGCCAGCAGCCAGGTCACCGTAACTACCATCATTCCCTGAAGCCAGTTAATATCCTTTTCTGTGTAAAAGTACTTGTCGGTAAACATCCAGATGATTTCACAAATTGAAAAAGTTAAAAGGAAAATGAACATCATATTCCATTCACCTATTAGAAAAGCGGTGAAAAATGGAATTAAAAGAAGAGCGCCAAAAAGTCCTATCATCTTGCCGCTATAAAAAACAATATTTACATAGTCACTTTTTGTCGGTTTTAAAAGCATGATGTTAGCTTTTTACCTAAAAAATATAACGAATAATCAGGAAAATTGATAATGAAATCAGGAAAAGAACAACTACATACAATACTTCCGTGGCGATGCCCAGCAAATAGTTAACATAGTCCTCAAATTTTTTAAACATCATCTTCCCTGCAACATTTAATATCAGAGCTCACAGGACTCACCTAGATGTTTGCCTTTCAGACAATCAATAAAAACCTGCTCTTTCTCA
This sequence comes from uncultured bacterium, assembly GCA_938042205.1. Taxonomy (GTDB): domain Bacteria; phylum Actinomycetota; class Aquicultoria; order SKW223; family SKW223; genus CALIRS01. The sequence continues at coordinate 4,459 of CALIRS010000100.1, forward strand.
GGTACGGTGATCGCAAAGACTGTATCTCCCCCTTTGAGCACTGTTGAGCCGCGAGGGATAATGAGCTCATCTTCTCTGTCAATGGCAATGAGAATGCAATCTCTGGGAAACCCGAGATCTGAAACTCTTCTGCCACTGACGGAACTATTTTCAGGAATCCTTGTTTCCACTACTGCAAATTTGCCTTGCTTCAGAGGAAGAACAGTCAGGATTTCATCAACCGAAACTTCTTCTTCGACTATCTTACCGATAATCGAAGTCGCTGACACAGGGACACCGACTCCAAGAACTTCAAATATTTTTTCATTTTTGGGGTTGTTTACGCGTGCAATCACTTTTTGTATATGATAAACCTCTTTTGCTAACTGCGAAATTACAAGGTTATCATCATCATCACCGGTAACTGCAATAACCGCATCTGCTCTTTCGATGCCGGCATCTTCAAGATAGTCAGCATCACAGGCATCTCCTCTAATTACAAAAACATCGGGAAGTTCAGAAGCTATCCTTGCAGCTCTGTCCTCACGCCTTTCAATAAGAGCGATGGTATGACCCCTTCTTGAAAGGTCTTTTGCCAAAAAACTTCCAACCTTCCCTCCACCAGCGATAATGATATACATTTCTTTCTCCCTTATCTTATTGCTAACCTTTTCAGAATTTTTGCAATATTTTTGGTGCGCGTAACCATTAAAATAGTATCCTTTTCCTTAATCTTTTCACCTGGGACAGGAATAAAGCTATCGCCGTCCCGGATATAAGCTATCGGCATGAATTCCTTTTCAAGAATCAGCTCTGAAAAGTACATACCCTGAGCTTTTGCCCCCGCGATTACTTGAATAATTTCAATATCCCCGGTTGGTAAAATATGGATTGTATCATAACCGAGGGTTATCACTCTGTTCTTTATTGAGGTCGCCAGCAATACTGTGCCGCATACCATGCTTATCCCCAATTTCTGATAAGTACTTAAACGTTCCGGATTATACAGACGAGAAATTACTTCATTTACTCCAAATATTCTTTTGGCGACCTGTGCAGCCATAATGTTAGTGTTATCTAGGTTAGTAACTGCGCAGAAGACATCTGCTTTTTCGATTCCCGCCTCGATAAGGTCATCTAAGTCAAAAGCATTTCCAACTATGGTTATGCCACCAAAACCTGTACCAAGTCTTCTAAAAGACTTAGGGTCAACATCAATAACTACCACATCATGACCTTCATCTGAGAGGAGTGTGGCCAATGTGGAACCTACTCGACCACATCCAGCAATAATTATGTGCACTGATAATTCACTTCCTTTTTACACATAAGTTGCTTTTTTACTCTTATGAAGATTCAATGTCAATAGAATAAGTGTCATGTTATGCATGAGAAAATCCCACCATTTCCCTAAATTTTTATTCTTATCATTTCAAGACGCGGACTTTCATTTTCAAAATGAAGGATTGCTAAAGAATTTATGTTAGTAAAATGTCGGTCATTTGGTGACCCTGGATTTATAAACCAGACTCCATTTTCATGGGTATCATCAGGATGGTGTGTATGACCGTAAATAATTATGTCGGGACGAGGATAAAAAGAAGGCAAAAGCCTCGGCCTCATTCCTCGAGGCGGACCGGAACCATGAATGAGACCAATGGTCAAATTATTAACCTCTATTAGTTTCTTCCCCGGTAAAATGCTCCGAGTAAGTTCAGGGTCCATATTGCCATGAACAGCTTCTACCGGCGCTATTTTTTCAAGCTCATTAAGGAAATCAAGTGTCAGGATGTCTCCAGCGTGAAAAATAGTATCCACACCTGAAAAAAACCCTTCCACCAGTTTGAGAAGGTTTTTAGCTTCCCCTGAGTCAGCATCGCGAATATGGGTATCCGAGATTAACCCTATTTTCATAGTTTCGACTTTTCCTTAACTTCTCCTTCCAGCAGCAACTTTTTTCCGTTTCGAGGAAATCTTTCCTGTAGCTATATCGAAAACATCATCTAGATGTTCCACAAACTTGAATTTAAGTTCTTTTTTCACATCTTCAGGCACAAGCACTAAATCCTTTTCATTGTCTACTGGCATGACCAGCGTTTTTATCCCAGCTCGATGTGCGGCAAGAACCTTTTCTTTAATTCCACCAACCGGGAGAATATGTCCTCTAAGTGTGATTTCACCAGTCATAGCTACGTCCTTTTTCACCGGTCTCCCGCATAGAGCTGAATAAAGTGCGGTCGCCATCGTAACTCCCGCAGAAGGTCCATCCTTGGGAATCGCACCTTCTGGAACGTGAATATGGATATC
>CALIRS010000101.1 GCA_938042205.1 uncultured bacterium
AGAAGCAAAGAGAAAAAAGGTTTTTTCAATATATGGGTAACCGGCATTACCAGTTTTTTTACTGACATCTCTACAGAAATGGTCTATCCGTTAGTACCCCTTTTTTTGACAGCCAGATTAGGTGCTGGACCAGAAATTATAGGCTTGATAGAAGGAATAGCAGAGAGTGTAGCTTCAATTCTAAAAGCCTTTTCAGGATACATTTCTGATAGGCTCGGAAGAAGGAAAATCCTTGCAATCGCCGGGTATTCTTTTTCAACATTAGGGAAGTTTTTTCTTTATATCGCAGGATCGTGGCCTGTAGTACTTTTTGCCAGAGTGATTGACAGATTTGGTAAAGGCATCAGAACTGCACCAAGAGACGCACTCGTGGCTGAATCTGTGGACGGCACTGTTCAGGGCCGAGCTTTTGGACTGCATCGAGCAATGGATACTTTTGGAGCGGCCGCAGGTGTAGCCATTGCAATGTTTTTTGTTTACAAACTTCCGAAGGATATTCATCTTTACCAGAAGATTTTTTTGTTTTCTCTGATACCGGCAGTTCTTGGTGTGATGATACTTTTCCTTGTAAAAGAGGCAAAAAAAGCCGGAAACAGATATTCTTTTTCGATAAGCTGGAAAAGTGTAGACCCCACATTGAAAAAATTCTTGTTAGTGACATTTCTTTTTACACTGGGAAACTCTTCGGACCAGTTCATAATCCTCCGAGCAAAAGCGCTTGAAATGTCAATAGTTTCAATTCTTGGTCTTTATTTTGCTTTTAATATTTCATACGGGTTATTAAGTTATCCGGCGGGAAGAATTTCTGATTTGATCGGGCGAAGGAGAATTATCGTACCTGGCTATATTTTTTATGGAGCGGTTTATCTGACATTAGCATTATCAAAAACCGGCGCCCACTTGCTCCTTATCTTCATCATTTATGGGTTCTACAAGGGACTTACTGATGGAGTGGAAAAGGCGCTGGTGTCTGACCTTTCACAGCCTGAGATTAAAGCCACCGCACTTGGTCTTCACGCTACATTAGTAGGTATCGGTCTTTTTCCGGCTTCCTTCATTGCCGGGCTTTTATGGAAGTACTTAGGTTATCAGGCTACTTTTTACTTTGGTGCCGGCGCCGGTTTCTTATCTGCTTTCTTGATGTGGTACATTCTTTATAATGCAGAAAGAGATAATGGTAGGAGGATTTAATGGATTTTCAGGGATATGAAGCAGTAATCGGACTGGAAGTACATACGGAACTACAAACAGAATCAAAAATGTTTTGTGGTTGTTCAGCAAGAACTTTTGGGGAACCTCCTAATACCCATGTCTGCCCCGTTTGCCTGGGAATGCCAGGTTCTCTTCCGGTACCTAATGAGCGAGCTATAGAGTGGGCTATTAAGATTGCACTGGCTCTTAACTGCGAAATTCCTCCTTTCTCCCAGTTTCACAGAAAAAATTATTTTTATCCCGACATGCCTAAAAACTATCAGATTTCACAATATGATTTTCCCATCGGTGTTAATGGTTATATTGATATCGATACCGAAGAGGGAGAAAAAAGAATTCGAATTCATCGAGTTCATCTTGAAGAGGATACTGGAAAATTGATTCATATAGGAAAAACTGGACGCATTAGTGAAGCTGAGCATTCCCTGATTGATTTTAATAGAGCCGGAATTCCTCTGGTAGAAATCGTCACTGAAGCGGATATTCGTTCCCCTGAAGAAGCAAAAATTTACATGCAATATTTAAGGTCGCTAATCCTTACTCTCGGGGTTTCTGACTGCAATATGGAAGAAGGGTCAATGAGGTGTGATGCCAATGTTTCCGTTAGACCGAAAGGAAAAACGGACTTTGGAGTAAAAACTGAAATAAAAAATCTTAATTCTTTTAGAGCTCTCGAGAGGGGGCTTAGATATGAGATTGAAAGACAGATAGAACTTCTTAATTCCGGAAAAGAGGTGGTACAGGAAACCAGACATTTCGATGCACAGAGCAAACGAACCGTTACCTTGAGAACCAAAGAAGAAGCCCATGATTACCGATATTTTCCTGACCCGGATCTGGTGCCTATGGAGTTTCCCCGAGAGTATATTGAGAAGATAAAAAGTTCACTTCCAGAGCTTCCGAAACAAAGAAAAGGGAGATTTGTTTCTGAGTATGGAATCCGTCCGAAAGATGCAGCCATTCTTGTAAGAGAAAGAGAGCTGGCTGATTTTTTCGAGGAAGCTGTTTCCTTTTTTAATAAACCACAGCAGATCGCCAACTGGCTTCTTTCAGAACTTATCTATCATTTGAATCGAGCTGATCTTAATATTACAGAATGTGCTGTGACTCCGAAGCATCTTGCTGATCTGGTGAAATTGATTGAAGATGGGGTTATCAGTACCAAAATCGCCAAAGAGGTCTTTTCTGAGTCTTTTGAAACAGGCAAGCTTCCATCAATTATCGTAGAGGAAAAAGGAGTGGTGCAGATTTCTGATGAGGAAATTCTCGTACCCATTATTAAGCAGGTACTTCAAGAAAATCCTAAGGCAGTAGAGGACATCAAGAGTGGCAAGAAACAGGCAATCGGATTCATAGTTGGTCAGGTTATGAAAATAACCAAAGGTAAAGCAAACCCCCAGAGCGTAACCAACTTCCTCAACAAAATATTGGGGTCAGGTCTTGAATTGTGAATTTTGCAGCTCAGAGGGCAAGTTTTTGTTGTGGAAAAAAGGTAACAAATAAGAGTTTCATGTGTCGTTTGATTATGATACATTAAACAGGGAGGGGCCCTTAGCCTCCGGGCGGTCACAAGACTAATTATTAGTGACCGCCCTTTGTTTTTTAAAAAACAAGTGGGCTTTCCGTGTGTTGGAAAATTTTAGATCAAAATTGGGATCCTTGAGGTAAGTTAAAAATGGTTTCCAGGAAAAATCTCAGACCCGCAGAAGATAGACATAAAAATGCTATAAAAAAGCTTTTTTGCTCGTATATTTTGAAAAGTCATCTTCAAAAGACTTAAAGGATAGTCAATTTCCTGGGTAGGTAGTTTAAAGAAACCCGGAAATCTTTTAAAGTTTCGCCTTTACCCTTGCTTACACTTCCTTTAAAAGCCTGACAACCAAGGATTTTATTGAAAAAGTTCATTTCTAAATTGATCCCTTAAGCTTCCGACAAAACTCTTACGCTTGAAAGGTTTTAAAGAATCCTAAACAAACAATACCTGTGGTGTCACCTCCTAAATGCTCTTCTGATAATTTTATCTTCGATAGAAAAGAGCCCAGTATGTTATGAAGGCTTACATGTATTGGAAATCGACCTTATTTTTTGCTAAAATCAACTCGACAACCTATCTGTTTTTGAAAAAAGTGGGTTTATCCCACTATTTTTTTTAAAGAGGTAGTTTTAATGATGGTTAAAAAAATTGAAGAAATAATTGAACCGATTCTCAAAAAACAAGGAATCGAGATTGTTGACATTGAATTTAAGCCAAGGAAAGGTGGTTCGGTGTTGACGATTTATATTGATAAAGAAGGAGGAATCGACTTGGAAACCTGCAAGCAGGTTTCTGAGCTGATAAGTCCGATTCTTGACGTTCATGACCTGATAAAGAGCCGGTATTATCTTGAGGTTTCTTCTCCGGGAGTTGAGAGACCCTTGAAAAAAGTAAAAGATTTTATGCGCTATGTGGGGAGTGAAGTTTCAGTGAATACTTTTAATAAAATTGAGGGACGCAGAAGGTTTAAGGGTTTACTTGAGAAAGCAGATGAGAGATCGATAGTTATTAAGGTAGATACAAAGGAATACGAGATTACATATCCTGAAATCAGCAAGGCAAATCTTGTGGTTGAGATAGAGTTTTAACAGGAGGAAAGATGGAAAACAAAAAACTTTTCGAAGCCATAAAAATGCTTGAACTTCAACGCAATATTGAAGCGGAAGATATATTTGAAGCTATACAGGAAGCTCTTCTTGCTGCTTACAGGAAAAAATACGGTTCCAGTGACAATGTTCGCATCGATATTGATCCTGAAAAAGAAGAAATAAAGGCAATACGAACAATCCAGGTGGAGGGTCCTGATGGCGTGAAAGTGGTAGAGGAAGAAATCTCTTCACCTGATTTTGGAAGGCTTACCGCACAAACGGCAAAACAAATCATTCTTGCAAAGATAAAAGACGCGGAGAGGGAGAGGATATATAAAGAGTTCAAAGATAAAATTGGAGAGCTGGTAACCGGAACTGTGAGACAGACCGACAGGCGTTTTACTATTCTTGATCTTGGGAATGCAGAAGCCCTGCTTCCTCCTGAAGAACAGATTCCAAGAGAAAGATACACCAGAAATTCAAGGGTAAAAGCAGTGATTATTGATGTTAGAAGAGCTAAGAACGAACCACCAGTAGTGGTCTCAAGAACACATCCTATGCTTATCAGGAGGCTTTTCGAGTTTGAAATCCCTGAAATTCAGGACAGGATAGTTGAAGTTAAGTCGGTTGCCAGAGAGCCAGGATATAGAACGAAAGTGGCTGTTGCTTCTCATGATAAAAACGTCGACCCAACTGGAGCATGTGTGGGTCCTAAGGGGAGCCGGGTAAAAATGATTGTTTCTGAGTTAAAAGGAGAAAAAGTGGATATCGTTGCCTGGGATCCTGACCCTGCAAAATTTGTTGCTAATGCTCTTGGACCTGCAAGGATCACCAAAGTAATTGTCGATCAAGGTGCTGGGACCGCTTATGTAGTGGTTCCAGAAGATCAGCTTTCTTTGGCTATTGGAAAAGAAGGTCAAAATGCCAGGCTGGCAGCTAAACTAACCGGATTTAGAATTGATATTAAGAGTGAAAAAGAAGCTGAAGAAGTGGAAAAGCAGGAGCGGGAGCTTCGAGAAAAGGAAATAGAAATTGAAAAGCTCTTAAAAATGACCATAAGCAAAGATCTTGAATCTGAGGGGGAGCAAGAGAAACAGGATGGTTAAGAAGAGGCCAGGCCATGTTCCTGAAAGAACCTGTATAGGTTGTGGAAAAAAGGGCAAAAAATCAGAATTTTTTCGGATCGTTAAAACGACTGATGATGAAGTTGTAGTTGCAGAAAGCATAAAAGTGCAAGGTCGTTCAGCATATGTTTGCCGGGATAAAAATTGTGTGAAACTGGCTCTTAAAAGAATCTCGAGAGCTTTGAGGAAAGACTTTGAGAAAGATGAGCTTTCAAAGTTGGCGTTGACCATCGAGGAACAACTAAGATAATGGAGTAAAGGTCTTGAATTAAGGGAAATTCACAATTCAAGACCTGACCCCAGGGTGGGAGAAAATTTAAAGACATGAAAAAGCTGAGAGTTTTTGAACTTGCAAAAAAAGCAGGACTAAAAAGCCAGGATTTGATTATTTTCTTACGTCGTCGTGGCATCGACGTCAAGAATCATATGAGTGTTATTGATGAGGAAGTTGTAGCACAAATACTTGGTATCGGGAAACCTAAAAAAGAAGAACAGAAAGTAGAAGCTGTTGAAGCAGGAAAAAAGGAGGCGAAAGTTGAAGTTTTTGAAAAAGAGGAAAAGGAAGAAAAAGTAGTTTCACCTGCCGAAATGTTTCCAATCGAACCACCGCTTGAAGTGGTTGCTGAAGAGAAAAAAGAAAAACCTCTGCATAAAGGCCTCCGCCCCAGCCGGGTCCTGGGGAAGCCTCT
>CALIRS010000102.1 GCA_938042205.1 uncultured bacterium
TGTTACCTGGCCTATTCCTTTAAATTCAGTGAGTTTTTTAAAAAGCTCATCTGGGTTTTTGCAAGATTTTATAAGAGACTTAACGCTTCCATACTTCTCAATCAAAACGCCACATACTTCAATAAGTTTGGAAGCAGTCGAATAATCATATCGTACATAATGTCCCTCATCGAGCACTTCAACCAATCTATCCCACCCGGCTTCGAGTATTTTTCGAGGAGAAGTAAGTCCCTTATTTGAAAATTCAAAATAGGTTCTTCTGGCAACCTCCTGTTGAATAGGTTTACCAAACAGCAAACATGCCAAAAACCACTTAAAAAGCTCTTCTTCTTTTTTCGTTTCAAGTTTGATCCCGAGATCTTTTGAAAATATTTTCTTTTTTTCCATTATGAATCTCAAAAGCTCAGGTAGTAGCTCCAAGAGCTCTAGCAAGTTCTCCTTCCATCTTTACAGATGAAAGAGCAATGATTTCATCTCCTTCTTCAAGTACTGTATCACCCTGAGGAATTAAAACTGATTTTCCCCGGACAATTCCTACTAAAAGTGATTCAGAAGGCAGAGCAAGCTCTTTAATTGCCTTACCAATCAAAGGTGAATACTTTTCTATAGTAAGCTCAACAATTGCCACTTCTCCACCTCGAAGTCTAAGAAGCGTTACCAGGTCTCCCAGGTGAGCTTCTTCACGCAAGATATCAGCGATAATATGTGTTGCTGAAACCGCGAGCTCCACACCCCAATCTCTGGTATAAAGCCATTTATTTTTAGGATGATTAACTCGAGCAATAACCCTTGGAACCCCAAAGTATTTCTTTAAAAGCTGGCATATAACAAGGTTGTCTTCATCGTGTCCAGTAACCACTACAGCTACCTCAGCTTTCCTGATACCTGTTTCTTCCAGTTGTACCGGGTCACAAGCATTTGCCCAGTGCACATTAAAGCCTTGATTCTTTAATTTCTCTACCACTTCTTTTTCTTTGTCTACAATGACTACTTCTTTTCCTTCTTCAGTCAAAAACTCCTTTGCTAAAAAAGAACCGGTCCTGCCGCCTCCAATTATAAACACTGCCATACTTCTCACCCTCTCAATATTCCTTTTAATCTTTGCATTGCCTCAGCCGAAACAGCAATATGAAGAATGTCTCCCTCTTCAAGAATGGTGCCTGGTATAGGAATTCTTGATCTTCCCTGCCTGGATATGGCTATCACTTCTATTTCCTGAGGAGAGTGTAATTCTTCTACTGATCTTCCTAATAAATGGTGTGGACATTCAACTTCGATAATAACGACGTCTGCCTGCCCAAATGAGCATAATGTATTAAACTCATGATAAAAAAGATAACTTTTTATTTGATTAGCTGCCCAGCTAACCGGTGAAATCGTAGCGATTCCAAGGCTCCAGTAAAGTTTTGCCCTTTCAGGATCGTAGATTCTGGCAACCACCCTCGGTACTTTAAAAATATTCTTCGCAATCAAAGAAGAAACTACATTGTGATTGTCGCCGCGTGAAACAGCAATAAATGCATCTGCAGTTTCAATTCCACTTTCTAATAAGATATCGCGATCAAATCCTATCCCCACCAGTTTTTTACCGATGAAGTCCTTGGATAGGCGTCTGAAAGCGTCGGGATCGTTATCAATAACTGAAACCTCATGCCCTTCTTTAAATAGCAGGTTGGCAATGCTCGCCCCCAGCCTGCCACAGCCTAAAATGATGGCTCTCATCTTTAACCCCCTTCGTGAGATTTTCTTCTCCGGGCAATAAACTTCCTTATCTCATCAGCTAACAGAATAACTGGACTCCAGGCAAATAGAAAAGCCCAATCTTTAAATTCTAGAGGTCGATGTCCGAAAAGTCCTTTAAAAAACGGTGTATATACAAATATACTGATTATTACAAGCTCCGATAATATTCCAAAGAGATAGAATCGATTGGTGAAAAATCCTTTTCTAAATATCGACTCTTTATGAGATCTCCAGGCATATCCGTTTCCAATCTGGGTAGTCACCACTCCAGCAAGACACATGGTGCGTGCTTTTTCATATACAGGTCCTGAGCCAATTAATTTCAGTCCTGGTCGCCAGCCTGTCTGCCAGAAAGCAAAAAAGTATCCACTCATGCATGCTGCAGCCTCAATAATCCCTAAAAAGCCATATGCCCGAATAAGGAGCGAAGCATTTAAAAGCCTTTCTTCACGTGGGCGGGGTGGTTTTTCCATAACTCCTTTTTCTGGCATTTCAGCTCCGAGTGCCAGTGCAGGAACAAGATCAGTTCCTAAATCAACGGCTAAAATTTGAAGTACAGTCATTGGTAGAGGAATGGCTCCCCCGGAAAGTACAAATGCTAAATAAGGGACTATTTCTGGAATGTTAGAAGTGAAAATATAACCTACAAATCTGCGAATATTATCAAACACAGCCCTACCATCTTCAATCGCATTCACAATAGTAGCAAAATTGTCATCAAGAAGAACCATATCTGCTGCCTCTTTAGCAACATCAGTCCCGGCAATTCCCATTGCTACTCCAATATCAGATTTTTTAAGAGCAGGAGCATCGTTGACACCATCCCCGGTAACAGCAACTATTTCCCCCATCTCCTTAAGATTAGATACAATCCTTAGTTTGTGTTCAGGTGCGATTCTGGCAAAGAGCACGTTTTTTTCTTTGAGAATATTATTTAATACTGAGTCATCCATTCCATCTAACTCACTTCCTGTCACAATTTTTGCTTTTCCTTTAATCATCCCTACTTTTTTAGCTATTGCCTCCGCGGTCAACCCATGATCTCCAGTAATCATAATAATTTTTATTCCTGCTGTACTACATTTCTTAATAGCTTCCTCCACCTCTGGACGCGGGGGATCAATCATCGCTGCTAAACCTAAAAAAATCATATCATTTTCAACTTCATCGACTTCTAACATGAATAAATTTACATCATTGCTAAATGGCCGATAAGCAAGTGCCAGAACACGATACGCATCACGTGCATATTCTTCATTTACTTGCTTTATCGCGGACTTAATTTTCCCGGTCATAGGCAAAATCTCGCCGTCTTTGAAATACGAGCTGCATCTTTCAATAATCTCATCGGCTGCTCCCTTGACAAATGCAATAATATCGTCCCCTTTTTGAGATATAACTGTCATTCTTTTTCTTCTGGAATCAAAGGGAAGCTCTCTTACTCTCTTCCATTTTTTTATCTCTTCATTTATAAATTTCGACTTCATTGACATTACCAGAAGGCTGCCTTCGGTTGGATCGCCAATGATTCGCCAACGGTTATTATCTTTTTCATAAACAATTTTCGAGTTATTGCAGATTCCCGAAGTTAGTAATAACCAGAAGTACGACTTTTTAAGTTCTTCATCTGATAGATTTCTACTGCCTTTTAGAAATTTACCTTCAGGGCAATAACCAACCCCTGTCACTTCTAACTCATCAAATGCCCATATTTTTTTCACTGTCATTTCGTTCTGAGTTAGAGTCCCGGTTTTATCAGTGCAGATAACGGTGCAAGAACCAAGGGTTTCTACTGAAGAAAGTTTCTTTACAAGGCTATTTTTCCTCGCCATTCGTTGAACAGCCATCGCCAGAGAAAGAGTTACTGTGGGAAGCAATCCTTCAGGTATATTGGCAACAATAATGCCGATAGCAAATATAAATCCCTGAAGTTGACTCAGACCTGCCAGAAAAGTACCGAGAAGATAAAAAAGAATGCCCATACTAATAGCTATTACTGCAACTACACGGGTAACAAAAATCATTTCTTTTTGAAGAGGACTTAGTTCTGCAGTTATTACTTGAGTAAGATGAGCTATTTTTCCAAATTCAGTTCTCATTCCAGTAGCAAAAACCACTCCCCTGCCATTTCCGGAAACAACATTTGTTCCTGCAAAACAGATATTGGGCATATCAATCCAGTTTGCATTAACCTTTGAATAAGCACTGGAAGTCTTTCTTATTGGACGCGATTCACCTGTGAGTACCGAGTTATCTACCTGTAATTCAAAAGACTCTGTCAGTCGAATATCGGCCGGGATTCGATCCCCCTCTGATAGCAAAACAACATCACCGGGGACAATGTATCTTGCATCTACTTCTACAAGTTCCCTGTTGCGTATCACTTTAACTTTATAGGGAAGAAGCTTTCTTAAAGCCTCTGTTGCTTTCTCAGCTTTATACTCCTGCCAGAAACTAAAGATTCCATTAATAATTATTACCGCAAGAATCGCCCAGGCAAGCTCAGGCATCTTTGCAATAAGAGAAAGAATTGCTGCAATCCAGAGAAGAATTGCAAAGAAGTGAGTAAATTGAGATAAAAACTTTTGATAAATAGGAATCTTTGATACCTGAGTTATTTCATTTAAACCGTAGATTTCCAGTCTTTTTGTAATTTCATTCTGGTCAAGTCCGTCAGGACTGCTTCCAAGAAAGGAGTAAACTTTATCAGAAGGGGAAGAAACGATTTCATGTTTTAGTTCTTCTTCCTCCGC
>CALIRS010000103.1 GCA_938042205.1 uncultured bacterium
CCCAATAGCAGTAAGTCTACCGCTTCCAGTCATTGCTGGACCGGCGTAAAAAATGCAACCGCCAATAAGATACTCAGGAATTTCGCCTTCAGATTCGATCTCTCGAATCAGTCTTTGATGGGCTATATCCCTTAATGTATAAACTGTTCCAGATACCTTGAGCCAATCGCCCGCTTTTAAAGTCTCGATTATTCCTTTTTCGTAAACCGGGAACCTGATTTCCATCTTCCTACCACTCACACAAGAGGAATTTCTGCACTGGCACTTCTTAAAGCATGGCAGCTTAAATTTACTGCCACCGGTAAAGATGCCATATGGGTGGGAGCAGATTCAATGGCTACCCAGAGACAGGTGATATTTCCCCCAAGCGCACAGGGACCAATTCCAGTATTATTTATTCTCTTGAGTATCTCCCTTTCTATTCGCGCTACTTCTGCGTCTCTTGAATGTTCCCCAACATTTCTCAAAAGCGCTTTCCTGGCAAGAAAAGAGACTTTGTCAAATGTTGCTCCCACACCGATTCCCACAATAACTGGTGGGCAGGAAAAAGGCACTTTCTTCCCCAGCTCATCTACAAGGTAAGAAATTACTTCTTCCGTTGTGACGGAAGGGCTAAACATTTTCAAAAATGAGGCGTTCTCCGAACCAGCTCCTTTTGGCATCACGGTAATTCTTAGTTTGTCTTCTAGCCCTGGAGAAATATTAATAAAAGCAGGAGTATTGTCTTTTCTTAACTTTCGGTTACCAAGAGGGCTGTCAACAATAGATGTCCTGAATCCGTTTTCCGCATAAGCCTCAGAAACAGCTTCATCAACCAGATTCTCAATATTTTTTGGCAGGGGAAATTTTTCAGGCAACTCGATAAATACGCTGACCACACCAGTATCTTGACAGATCGGAGTTTTATTTTTTTCCGCTATTTCAGCATTTGTAATCAAAACATCAAGGCATTTCTTTCCCATTTCACTATTTTCCTTAAGCCTTGCTTCTTTCAAAAATTTGAACACGTCCTTTCTTAAAATAGTATTTGCTCGAACACAAAGTTGTTTAACCTCACTCCTTATTCTTTCTCTAAGATTTTTCATTTTCAGTTTACCTTTGAAAGTATCTCCTTAACTTCCTTAAATGAGACTTTTAGTGCTTCAAGTTCGGAAGGCAGAAGCTTTATTTCAACAATCCTTTCAATGCCATTTCTTCCTACAATAGCAGGTACTCCAAGAGCTGCCCCCTGAAACCCATATTCACCATCAAGATACACCGATACCGGAAGCAAGAAATTTTCATCTTCAACTATAGTTTTAACCAATTTAGCAGCGGACGCACCGGGTGCCAGAAATGCAGAACCGGTTTTAAGATAAGATACGATTTCCGCACCACCCATTCTTGTCTTCTCCACAATTTTTTCCTTTTGATTGGAAGATAAAACTTCATCTGCCGGTTGTCCTTTTATTCTGGTAAGAGAGAAACAGGGCACCATCGTATTAGAGTGGGCTCCAAGCACCCAGGCGTCTATTTCAAGTGGAGAAATACCTGTTTCTTTTGAAATGAAATAGGCGAGACGGGCTGAATCAAGAATACCTCCCATTCCTAAAATCTTTGCTCTATCTCTTCCTGACTTTTTTAGAAAAATTGAAACCATGACATCAAGAGGATTGGTTACCACTACAAAAATCGAATCTTTCTTTGAAAAGGAAAGCTTTTTCGCGATTTTTCCAATGATTTCCGCATTTACGTTTACAAGATCGGTTCGAGACATGCCGGGAAGGCGTGATTTTCCGGCAGTGATCAGGAAAATGTCAGCATCTAAGGTTTCTTCAAGTGAATTAACAGCAGTTATCGAAACATCGAAAACTGAAGGAACGGCTGCTTGCGAAAGGTCAAGTGCTCTTCCTTTAGAAAGCCCCTCTATCACATCGTAAAGAATGAGATCACATAATGAATTAAGTGCCAGTAAAGTTGCCGCCTGGGTTCCCACCTGCCCGCAACCAATGATTGCCACTTTTGGTTTTTCATTCTTTAGAGGCATCTGTTTTGATGTCCTCCTTCGAGGGACATTTCATGTTGGGACAGATAACCCAGGGTCTTCTGCCCTTATTAATAATTCTTACAAGAGGGGTTCCACAATATTCGCATTCTCGTCCTTCACTATAGACAGCACCTTTTTGAGGTAAAGGGAAAGTAACCTTGCATTCTGGATAATTGCTGCAACCCAGAAACCTTTTCTTTGTTTTTGCTGACTTTCTAACAATTATATTTCCACCACAATAAGGACACATGCCAATTATTTGATCTGAAATCGCTCCCTTAATGATTCTATCTCCTACCTTTTCTTTTTTATCTTCAAGTTCATTAAGAACTCCGAGCAGCATTTTTCTGCTAACTGTTACCACTTCTTCCTTTTCTTTCTTGCCTTCAGCAATTTCATCCATTTCTTTTTCAAGTTCTGCCGTCATCTGAGGTGTTGCAATTCTTTCCATGTGAGATTGAAGGGTCTCCGCAACTGCAATTCCCATCTCGGTAGGTTGTACCGGATTTCCAGTGATATAGCCTCTTTCATAAAGGTTCTGGATAATCTGGTGGCGAGTAGCTTTTGTTCCTAAACCTAACTCTTCCATCAATTTTATTAATCGAGCCTGAGTATACCTTGCAGGTGGCTGGGTTTCTTTCTCAAGAAGCTCTTTCCCGATGACTTTTACCACGCTTCCCTCAGAAAGCGGAGGAATTTCCTCTTCTTTATGGGTTTTATAAGGATAAATCTCAAGAAAACCAGCTTTAATTAGATGAAATCCTCTTATAAAAAAAGTTTCGCCACTGATGTTGATTTCTGCTTTCTGGCTTTCGTAGTCAGCAGGGTCAGACAGGGTTGCCAAAAATCTTCTTGCCACGAGTTCATAGATTTTTTCTTCCTCTGGTTTTAAAGATTCAGGGACTATGCCCGTTGGATAAATCGGAGGATGGTCTGTTGTTTGCTTTTTCCCTCTGGTAGGTGTGACCTTTTCTTTTTTAAGAAGCATTGATACGTATTCAGATACTTTCTGATAATTAAAAAGATTGGATGCTACTTCTAAAAGATTGATGCTTTCCGGGTATACCGTATTATCAGTCCTCGGGTAACTGATAAAACCCTGGGTATATAAGTTTTCAGCGATCTGCATTGCCTGCGAGGGATTAACTCCTATGGCGGCTGCCGCAGATAGAAAGTCTGTGGTATTGAAAGGTGCTGGCGGGAAAATTCTCTTTCTTTCTTTTTTGACAAGCACTACTTTCCCTGAATCGCCAAGTTTATTCAGGATAGCTTCTGCTTCCTGCTTCTCAAGAAACCGTTCTCTTTTGTGTAACGCTTTAAATGAGTAACCATCAAACTCAAGCTCGATTAAAACCTGATAGTAGGGTGTTGGTATGAAATTTCTAATTTCTTTTTCTCTGTTAACGATGAGGCTTAAAGTAGGACTTTGAACTCTTCCTACCGACAAAAACCTTTTTCCGTAACGACGACTTGCAAGCGATATGTAGCGGGTAAGAGTGGCTCCCCATACAAGATCAATGTCCTGGCGTGCCTCACCCGCTTCCGCCAAATCGAAATAAGGTGATTCTAAATTTGAAAATGCCTTCTTTATTTCCTCAGGAGTAAGGGCAGAGAAGCGTGCTCGAAAAAACTTAAGTTCAGGGTTAGCCTTTAAAGCAAGATTTAAGCCATCGACGCCAATCAATTCTCCTTCACGATCAAAGTCAGTGGCAACTATCAGTTCATCAGCATCCTTAGCCATTGAACGAATTAGAGAAACGATGCTTCTCACAATCGGCTTTTTTTCAATTTCTGCGTTAACAAGTGCTTTTAAATCAACTTTTTGCCAGTTAGAATAGCTTTCAGGAAAATCGGCTTTAAGTATATGTCCTTTTACCCCAAAGCATCTAAATATCTTATTGTTTTCTTTCCAAGCGTAAACAGGGTAACTACCTTTCTTTTCTGTTTTATATTTTCCATTTGAAAGAATTTCTGATATTTTTTTGGCTGAGGTATTTTTTTCAGTAACAATAAGTACTTTCTTCATTAACACCCCTAAAGCTCCAGTTCCCCGGAGATCTCCTGCATTGCTTTAATGCCGATTTCCATAAACTCTTCCAGTGAAAGACCTATTTCCTCACACATTTTCATTTGATCTCGATTGGCGCCTTTAGCGAAGGCTTTTTCTTTAAAGCGCCTTAAGGCAAATCCGGTATCAACGCTGGCAAGTTTCTTATCCGGAGTCATCAGAGCGCATGCAACAATGAAGCCTGTTAGGGGATCAACGACGTAAAGAGCTTTTGCCATTCTTGTATTCATTTCCGCTTTATGATTGTGCGCTTTGATAGCGTTAACGATACTCGAATCAAGGCCATAATCAGTGAGTATTTCAGCAGTTCTAACTGCGTGGATGTCCGGTTTATCAAAAGTTTCTGCATAATCGAGATCATGAAGAAGACCGGCAAGGCCCCATTTTTCTTCATCTTCACCAAATTTATTGGCGAGTTCTTTCATAACCGCTTCGGCTGCCAGCATATGTTTTACAAGGTTTTTCTGAGGAACCATTTTCTTGACAAGTTTTAATGCTTCTTGCCGATTCATTTTCTGACCTCTTCAATTTTTGGTATCAGAAATTTGAGCCAGGCATCAAAGCCTTCGAGAGTAGTGCAAGACAGCTTGAAAATATCAATAACGGGGTTAAAACCCTTAACAACCTTTTCTACCTGATCCATATTAAAATTGAAATGTGGTAGAAGGTCTATTTTATTAATTATCAACACGTCGCTTTCTGTAAACATCAGAGGGTATTTCATGGGCTTATCATCACCTTCGGGCACTGATAGAAGACTTACTTTAAGATCTTCACCAAGTTTCCATTCCGCCGGACAAACAAGGTTCCCCACGTTCTCAATGATGACAACTTCAAGCTCGGAAAGAGGAAGATGGCTGAGAGCTTTTCTAACCATGGAAGCGTCAAGATGGCAGGCTCCGCCAGTATTTACCTGTATGACAGGAACACCAGTAGCTTTGATACGCTCAGCATCAATTTGAGAAGCTACATCACCTTCAATGACTCCCACTCGAAAACGCTCTTTTATCCTCTCAATTGTCTGTACCAAAAAAGTAGTTTTCCCTGCACCCGGGCTTGACATAACATTAAAAACAAAAATGTTGTAGTCTCTGAAAATCTTCTGATTTTCCTCGGCTATCTGAGTATTTCTCTGTAAAACGTCGCGAACAACATTTACTTTCATAGTTAAACCTCATTCAAGTTCTATACTTTCCAC
This sequence comes from uncultured bacterium, assembly GCA_938042205.1. GTDB lineage: Bacteria > Actinomycetota > Aquicultoria > SKW223 > SKW223 > CALIRS01. The sequence goes on from CALIRS010000103.1 coordinate 5,293, forward strand.
AAGCATTTCTTTGCCAGAAAGCATCTCTCCACCAAAGAAGTTGCACTCCGGACAAAACAATGAAAACTGATCAGGAGCGACGTACTCTGTGCCGCAGTTGTAGCATCTAACTCTGATAGGTACATGCTCAACAATAAGCTCAGCACCCTCAGCAACACTGCCGACAGTCAAAGATTCCCAGTAAAATCTGACTGAATCTTCGATTACACCGGTCATGTCACCAATTTTGAGATAGACTTTTTTTACTTTAGACGAGTTATGCTGTTTTGCGTAATCAATAACAATTTCAAAAATGCTCTGCGTATACGGCATTTCGTGCACAAAAATTCAGCTTCCTTCTTTAAGTATTTTATTCACGTCATCTTTGACAATTTTAATCAATCTTTCCAGTGTCTGGCTTACTTCAGGGCTCATATCAAGAGACCAGTTTAACGATTTTGGTTCCACTCCGTAAATAGTAATTTTGGGTAGTTTTTTCCCAAGTGCCTTACCGAGATTTAGAACATCTACAAGATTAAAGTCGTGAAGCGAAAGTTTCATATTGTCCATTTTGACTTTTATTTCTTCGGGTCCAAATTTATAAATTGTTCCCGGTTTTTCACCACCCTTTACGCAATCAATTATTAAAAGGTAGTCGCAACTTTCAATAACAGGCAAGAGGTCAAGTCCAGCAGTTCCTCCATCTATTAATTCGATATCAGAACTCTCTATTTCTCCTCGTAGTTTTTCAACTACATGAACTCCAACGCCTTCGTCAGACAGGAGAATATTTCCCACACCAAGAATAACTATTTTCGCCAATTATCCTCCGGCTTGTTTTCTATTAATTGTTAGGTAATTTATTCTAACAGGTAAGTGGAATGGTTCAAGAGGAAAGCCCCCGCGGGCTTTCTCAGCCCGCGGGGGCTTTCCTCATCTCTTCCCTGAAGAAAACATCTCTCCAAGCGCAGCTACATTCTCAGCCAGAGTCAGATAAAAGTGAATCACAGCAGTTACAATGAATATCCACATAATGAGAAAATGGATCATTCTTGTGATAACCAGTCCTCCCAAAAGAGAATTTACCCAGCCAAAAGCCGAAGAATTTGGCCAGTAAAGTGCAAACCCGGTAAGTCCCTGAATAATTAGTAGAAAAAACCAGAAAACATAGGTCGCTTTCTGAAGAGGATTATAAGCAGCCGTTTCAGGATGATATTTCTCAATAAAGAGATAGTATTTGATAATCCTGAAAAGTTTTCCTTTGTTTTCTTTCTCAGGCAAAAAACGACTGATGTCTCTTTGCGCTCCAAAAAGCGCATAGTAGAGCCTGACAATCCAGGTAAAAGCAAGCACATACATGGATACAAAATGAACGTATCTCATCGTCCCCATCATGCCAGCAGTCCAGGGTCGATGAATATAGAAACCACTCACCACAAGAAGAATCATAGATACAAGATGCAGGTGATGAAGAACCTTTGCTGATGGTGAATGAAGATGTATTTCTGTTCCTGTCGCCATCTCTGACACCTACCTGACTACAAATTTTTTAACGCGGTTGGAATCTGGTTCAACCAGATGAATAGCACAGGCAAGACAGGGATCAAAAGAGCGTATCACACGGACTATGTTTATCGGATTATCAATATCAGGAACTGGAACACCAATTAAAGCTTCCTCATAAGGTCCTCTAACCCCTTGTTCGTCACGAGGGGAAGCATTCCAGGTAGAAGGAACCACTGCCTGATAACTATCAATCTTTCCGCCTGCTATCTTTACCCAGTGCCCTAATGCACCTCTTGGCGCTTCATACAATCCTTCGCCTTCGCCCTCTGATGGAGGCTCCCAGTGTTTTTCATCATGAATCTTAAAATCTGGCTTTGCCATTTCTTCAGCTAATTCATCAAGCCACTCCATCATAGCCTCTGCAAGCAACATGGTCTCAATAGCCCGGGCAGCATGGCGAGCTACAGCCCCTGGTTTTACACCTTTATCCTTAACCAAAGACATTAAAGTTGGCTCACGCATGGCAAGCATTCTTGCAAGTGGACCTACCTCCATTGGCTTTCCATCATACCGTGGAGCCTTGACAAAGGAATACGCATTCTTTTTATCAAGATCATATTCTGTCTTTCCTTCGAAAGGATGTAGAGGTTTGCTATCCTCATACCAGGCATATTTAACAGATTCTGTAATTTTATCAGTTTGAACTTCTTTTATATCATCAAAATTTCCGTTAAAAATCACGCCGGGTACGAAAAACTTCTTTTTCCCTTCCACATCGAGTTCAAATGCTCCATAGGAAAGATAGTTTTTATGTCCCCCACCAATACCTTCTTTCGCTAAAGGAAGAAGGGGTCCTGTCCCTAAAGCAACCACGTCTGCCACATAAACTTTCTTAATAAAATCAATAACTTTTAATAGCATGGAACGAAACTTAGCAATTTTATCCGCTGTCGGATATTGAGTAACTCCGCCAGGTACTATTGATTGGTAGTGAGGGTGTCTGCCTCCAAGTATTGCTCCCATGTGCCGTGCCAGTACCTGAACTTCGAGTGCCTTTAGATAGTGAGATACCAGAGTTAGCACTACCTCAGGGTCATTAACCGAAAACTCATCAGGTTTATATCTTGGTGTCAGAGGATAGGTATCATTAGATTTAACCAGGGAAACTATTTTCTCTTTCACGCTCAATAGTCCAGGGTCTTTGCCTTCATAATTGGTTACTGCTACCACATCGATGTAATCAAGAGCACTGAGATGATAAAAATGAACTATGTGGTCGTATAGATATTCAGCCCCCATGATCAGATTTCTGATAAGGCGAGCTCCTTCGGGAACATTTGCTCCAAATGCGGCGTCTAAAGCTTTAGCAGATGCTATCTGATGCACAGAAAAGCAAACTCCACAGAATCGAGAGGTGACAAATGGCGCATCTCTGGGATCACGACCTTTAAGTAGAATTTCAAAACCTCTTGCCATGGTTCCACTCGACCAGGCATCGACAACAGTATCATTTTCCACTTCTACCTCAATCTTTAAGTGACCTTCGATTCTTGTAATAGGGTCAATAGTGATCTTTTCAGCCATTATTTTTTCTCACCACCCTCCGGAGGACCTCCTTTCCCTAACCTTCCAGTGGCAGCCTGTCCAATAAAGTGAACTGCAAGCCCGGCGCCAACTACTACCCCAAGAGCTTTGCCGATAGTATCAACATCGACCCCCTTTATTTCCTGGGTCTTCTCAAATAACGGACTCATCCCTGCATAAAATGCCGGTTCAGCACAACCCTGACATCCGGCGCCACATTCAACGCACCAGTTGGTTCCATCATTCCATTTCCTTATAGGACAATCCGAATAAGTAAAGGGTCCTTTACATCCTTTCAAATAGAGACACCAATCCCTTTCTTCCAGGTTATTCCAATCAGTCAGATAATTCCCCTTTTCAAATTGTCCTCTTCTCGGGCAGTTATCATGAATTAAAGTCCTGAAAAACATCAGCGGGCGACCCTCTTTATCAATCTCAGGAGCTTTTCCATAAAGGAGATAATAAACTACAGTTCCGACTACATGTTCAACATGCGCCGGACAGGTAGAAATATTGATGATATCATCGCGACCCAGATACTCAGCAACACCTTTGGCACCCGTAGGTCCAGCTCCAGGTATTCCTCCATAAGCTGCACAAGCACCGACTGCAATAATCGCTCCTGCTTTTTCAGCTACCTTTTTAACAGTTTCACCAAAAGGTTTTCCGGCAACCATGCAGAATCGTCCGTCTTTGGTGGGAATTGAGCCTTCAACTATCATCACATAGCCTTCTTCTTTTAATGTTTCTTCAAGAGCACCTTCAGCTACCCTGCCAGCTCCAGCCATTACTGTTTCGTGATATCTGAGAGAAATAACATCAAGAATTATTTCGGATACGGAAGGTGCAGTGGAACCTATAAATGATATGGTGCAACCAGCACAGTCCTGCCCCTCAAGCCAGATTACTGGCGGTTTAGCAGCTGCCTTTGCTAAAACTTTAGCGATGTGGTCTACTTTCGACTGTTCAAGTCCTAAAAGTGCCGCCGTATAAGCGCAGGCTTTCAGAAATTCTTTTCTGGAAATTCTTGTAAATAATTCTGACAATTTGCCACCTCCTTCATGCACAAATTATCCTCAAAGCCAGATCAACCAGGTTTCACCTCCCCTCTTTTTCGGATTTAGAGAAATTTAACAAGAAGAATTGACAGAAAATAAAGGATGATCATTGGCAGCGCAAATAGCCCCATGGTCACTGGACTCCAATCAGGAGTAAGGATTGCCGCCGCCGTAAAAATAATTATGATTGCGTACCTCCAGTTTACAAGCAAGCTTCTCGGAGTTACCAGTCCTATTTTTGCAAGAATATAAACCACAATCGGAGTTTCAAAAGAGATACCGACCCCTGCCAGAAACATAAAAACAAACGCTAAGTACCTATCAGCTGTTAGGAAAGCTTCCATTACCGTTCCGCCCTGATCTAAGAGCCAGTTTATTCCCGGGGGCATAATAAAATAATATCCGACAACCACCCCGGAATAGAAAAGAATAATGCTTAAAAAAATTAATGGTAGAACTACTCTTCTTTCTTTTCGCTTGAGCGCCGGGGCAACAAACGCCATGATTTCATAAATGATAAAAGGAAGTGTGAGCACCAGTCCGGAATAAAGAGAAAGCTTAAACTTTGCCATAAACATGTCTATTGGACCAAGAGCTACTACAGAATCTAAACCAGCAGGTTCTAAAAGAATTTTAAAGATTTTTTGCCAGAAAATACCTGTAACCAACGCTCCGATGGCTACATAAATAAGAGCACGCATTAAACGACTTCTTAGCTCACCAAGGTGCTCAAGAAAGGTCATTGCTTTTTCTTTTTCTTCGACTTCTTCAGAGTACAAATCCTCTGCCATTTACTTTACCGTTTTCTTGATATTCTTAATATCATTGACCGTTTTTGTTACTGATTCTATCTCGTTCATGCCCTGTTTTATTTCACTTTCTACTTCTGAGGTGACCTTCTTAAATTCACGAATAGCTTTTCCGAGAGACCTACCAAGTTCAGGAAGCTTTGAAGGTCCAAATATTAAAAGAGCTATAAGCAAAATTACGACTAACTCTGATGGTCCCAAACCAAACATTAATCCATCCCTCCCTTAATGACTTATTTTCCAACGAATCGCTGAAATTCACAAGTGAAAACCAATTTCGCTCAGTTGATTTTTGCAGACATCGCAAAACTGATCACTTTTCATATCCGTATCCACTATTGAGTTTGAAAAAAACATAACACAATGCCTGCTCAGACAATGTTCAAGTCCCAGAACATGCCCAAGCTCATGAACCACCTCTGTGGAAATTCTTTTTTTAAGCAACTTTTCGTTTTCCTGTGAAGCGCCATAGAAAGTTTCCTTCAATCTTGCAGTAGATACTATCGCATACCGACCTCCGAGCTCTGCTTGTCCAAATACAAAATTCAGGTTTCTGGCAAAAATATCTTTCTCTGTAATCCCGATAACTATGTTATTTCCTGCAGAAATATGATTTTTCATGTCCTCCATAAGACATGAGCTCAAATATTGATTTCTTTTCTTGTTGAAGCAGGACTCGCTTAAAGGTAAAGTGCCAGCTTCTTCAGCTTTCAGTTTGAATCTTTCAAAAATAGCTGTTTTAGTAGTCTGCACTGAAGTTTCATTAACAGAACCAAGCTTCACAATAAGTACTTTACTGATTTTACTAACTCCTTATATTAAATTCTTTGAGTGCCTTAAGTACTTCAGCATCACTTACCTGTTCAAAATTCTCATAAAATTGTCCAACAGCAGAAAACCAGATAGGGGTATCCAGAACAACAATTTCATCTACCTCACGCTTTAACCACTCAATAGTTTCAGGCGGAGCAACAGGTACTGCAAGTATTACCTTTTTTGGTCCCTTTAATTTTATATACCTGGCAGCCGCCAGAGCAGTGTAACCGGTAGCAATACCATCATCCACAATGATAGCTATCTTTCCCTGAAGATTTTCAATTCCTTTAACACCATAAACTTTGCGTCGTCGTTCCGATTCTTTAACTTGTTTTTCTGATTCTTTTTTTAAGTAGCTCTCAGTTACTTTAAGACTTTCTACAAGCTCCTGATTAAGAATTTTCTGGCCATCCGGGGCAACCGCTCCAATTGCCAGTTCAGGGTTGAAAGGAGCACCTATTTTTCGCGGAATCACCAAAGTTAACGAACATCGAAGCTTTCGAGCGATTTCTGACGCAACAACCACGCCCCCTCGTGGAATAGCAAAAATAATCAAATCCTTATCTTTATAACGCTCAAGTTCTTTTGCAAGAAGACTCCCGGCTTCTCTTCTATCTTTAAAAACCATTTTGTTCCTTATTTCTTCTTTCTCAAATCATTTAAAAACTTGCGTGCCTGTGAAACATTAGGATCATCAGGATAGAGTTCTATAAATTTCTCAAAATAGCTGATTGCCGATGTGGTATCGTTAGTTGATTGAGAGAAGAGTCCCATATTGAAAAGCGCCGAGGCATTCGTTGGCTCTTTAGAAAGAACCTCCAGCCATTCTTTTTTCGCAAGATCATTGTTCCCCAGGTAGAAATAAAGTACTCCCAAATCATTTTTTATAGGAATCTCATTTTCAGGTTTCAGCTCAAGCGCTTTATTATACGCATTTATCGCCTTCGTCCATTTTTCTACCGCCCCCTGATTATCTTTCTTTTCAGAAGCGAGATAAAAGCCCCAGTTGAAATAAGTATTTCCCAGACTTGCCCAGGAAGTGGTGTCAGTAGTATTTTCAGAAACAATGGATTCGTACATCCTGGCATCAGTTGAGAATGCCCTCTCTTGCTCACTTAATGCAGAGGAGGCTCCTCGAGGAAGACTGCCTCCCGAAACAAATGGAGAAATTGCAAACCACACCATTCCACCTACGAAAGAAAAAGCAACTATGGCTGAAAAAATTTTAACAAGTAGAGGAGTTTTTTTCTTATTTAAAATGAATGGCATCTTCAGTCTCCTTTACTGCATTTAAGAATATCTTTGTACTACATAGCTTCCAATATTTTCCAAAGTATTTTCAAGATCAGGGTTGGAAATTTCCCTTATTGAATCTATGGCTTTTTCGGTTAGACCTCGGGCTTCCTCCATTGCCCTTTCAATAATATCCGTCTTTCTGATTTTTAAAACTACTTCCTTAACAAATTTTTTAGATGCCCTGCCACTGCTAACTATTTTCATTTCACTCACAAACTGGCCTTTTTCCATCGCAATCAGGTAGGGAAGTGTCAAAAAGCCTTCTCTCAAATCAGAGCCAGCAGGCTTGCCAAGACTTCTCTCATTTCCAATAACATCCAGAATGTCGTCGTATGCCTGAAAAGCAAGTCCAATAAACCACCCAAAATTAGCAAGTAATCTGGCTTCTCGTTTAGAAGTTCCAGAAATCTGCGCCCCAAGCCGACATGCTGCTGAAAAAAGCGAGGCAGTTTTTCTTCCTATCAATTTAAAATAATCACTTTTTTTAATGTTCATCTTCCGTCTGAAAAGATGCCCATCAAGTTCTCCGAGACTCAAGTCGACTGCTGAACGAGTCAGGATATCAATTGCATCCACTTCCTTTAAGGCCGCTAGCAACTCAAATGCTCTAGCAAATAAATAGTCTCCAGCAGCTATTGCATGAATTCTTCCTTTTCTCCTTTCAAGAGTTTTTCTGCCCCTTCTAAATTCTGCGCCGTCAATTATATCGTCATGTACTAGGGAAGCCGTATGAATAATTTCTACTGCGGCTGCAGCAGGCACTAACTTCTGGCGATCGAATTTCCCCGCAAAACCACAAAGAAGAGTCATGATTGGTCTCAGTCTCTTGCCTCCCGCTTTTACCAGTGATGTCAAAGAATCTTTCAGAACTGGGGAGGATGGTCGACAACCTTCTTCAATTAAAAAATTTTCTACCTCAATCAGTCCTTTGGCAACTTCACTAAGGTAAACAGAAGGGATGATTGTTTTTAATTTTGCTTTAATCATTGTTGTATTCATGGCTTTAAGCAATTATACAGAGATATTGAGCCCCCGAAAAATTTAACTACCTTCACCTGAAAACCACAATCTTCAGCGATTTTTGAAATCTTTTCTGTCTTTGGAAACTGGTTTATCGAGTGAGCAAGATACCGATAAGCTTTGTAGTTACCAGAAGCAACTCCGCCAATAAGAGGCATAAATAGATTCAAATAAATTCTATACAAAGAAGGGCAAACAAACTCCTGAGGATTAGAAAATTCAAGAACTGCCAGACGTCCTCCATTTTTCAGCACTCTAAATACTTCTTTAAAAACTTGTTCTTTTTCAGGAATATTACGTAAACCAAATGCCATGGTCGCTACGTCAAACGAACTCTCTTCAAACGGCAGGTCAGTTACGTCCGCATAGATTACTTCTGCATTTTTTAAGCCGGACTCTACTATCCTTTTTCTGGCAACTTCAAGCATCTCAATACTGAAGTCAGCGCCCACCGCACTTCCTTTATTGCCAACTACTTTAGCACCCTGGATTACTAAATCTCCCGTACCAGTACACAAATCAAGAAATCGGTCACCCTCTGAAAGAGAAGTCTCTTCAATTGTTTTCCGTTTGTAAAAAAGATGGGTACCAAAGCTAATAAGATTGTTTCCGAGATCATATCGGCTGGCAATTCGGTTAAAAAGATGGCGAATCTCCGAAGAATTGTTACCCATTATGACAAAAGTGCTCTGATTATTCCTCTAATCTTGAATTTGCGCAGTGTAGAAACATTCCATTCAAGCTCTCTTTTCTCACATACGGTTGACATAGAATAATAACGCATTTCTTCTTTAAGCCCATGATATTTCTTCATTTTCAGATCTTCGGGAATATTTAAATTATAAATTTCGTCAATCTTTGCTATGATCTCCTTAGCTTTAAGAATATTTCTTTCAACTCTTTTAGCTGTATCTTGTGACACTGCGCCCACTTCCAATTTTACTTTGTTCAGTGCCAGCGCTGCATCATAGGTGGCTTGCACCATAGTATCTCTGTCAATAAACTCACTTTCATAATTTAACCAGTACTTCCAGCTTGGTGCCTGGATTGCCTTTCTGTGTTCATCAAGAGTCTTCTTAACAATCCGATATCCGAAATACTGTGGTTTTTCAAACGCCAGACTTCCAGGATCTACAAAAGGAGCTAAAGGAGCCACGAAGCAAAGCAATTTATGACGATGTCCATTAAGATTTTCATAAAGGTACTTAACATAATCAGAAATACCCATTATCGATTCCTTCGTTTGAAAGGGTATGCCTGTCAGAAAGTAAACATCAGCTCTTTCTGCACCAGCTTTTAAACCATTGACAATGCATTCCTTTAATTTTTCATTTGTATATATGGCTTTCCCAAACTTATTTCTTACAAAATCATCCTGAGATTCGCAGGAAATTTCAAAACTCCAATTTGAGATAGCCCTTGAAATCTTCTCAAAAACCTCTTTTGAGGGTGGCTTCCAGAACTCAAAAACAATCATATTCTTCACCTTGTAGTTTTTAAGAGCATTTAAGAATAAATCCACATATTCCTGTCCGCCTGATTGAATGTCGCCTACTATAAAAATTGGACCTGAAAAATATCTCGAGGCATCGTAAATATCAAAAGCAAGTGTTTCCGGTTCTCGAATCGCCGGTGATTTTCTCCCGAAAAAGGTTTTGTAAGAAAATCGAGAGCCACCACATATAGAGCAATCACGAAAGCCACCGCGGCAAAAGAAAGCGGCTACAATTGGATACCTTACGAAATCTTTAAACGGCAGATAGCCATTCAAATCCCTATCTCGTAGCACTGATTTGATAATGTGTCCATAATTTATCCTCGAATGGTTCCAGATGTCCGGTACGTAACTTATGGGTTGACAATGGACAGTTCCACCTTTGTCTTTCCAGGTAAGATTGGGAATCCCATCAAGATTTCCTTTCTTTCGAAGTGCTTCAAGGAGCAGTCTTACCGGTTCTTCTGTAGAATCACCTTTCATTATCATATCTACCTGGGGATATCTGATAAGTTCTTGCTGATAATATGTTGCTGATAAGCCCCCAAATAACACCGGAGTGTCTGGATGTTGTCTTTTGATAATTTTTGCTACTTCGAGAGCTCCTTGCGCATGAGGCAACCAGTGAAGGTCTAGTGCAAACACATTAGCATCAAGTTTTCTTATGCATTCTTCAACGTTGAATTTTTTGTCTTTCAGCATTCTCATGGCAAGGTTTAAGATACGTACCCTGAAACCTCTTTTTTCGAGATAATCAGAAAGTACAGCAAACCCTATCGGATACATTTCAAAAACCGGTGTTGAGGGTACCACGTCACTTACAGGCCCAAACATGATTGGTTTCTCGCGAAAATCATAAATGCTTGGTGCGTGAACAAATATTACATCAGGCTTCATGAAAAATTCCCCGTAGAGAAAAATATTTAACCAGAAAGGCATGATTACGGACTTGTTGAGATAATTCAAAAAAGCTAAAAATAAAGCTACCCTTAAAATCCTTTTTTAAGAAACCAAATTCTTTTGTCATTGAACTGCACATAAAATTTTTTTACTCTTTACCCCACCAAATTGACAACTGCTTGCAGAAAACATTTTCGCATGTCAATAAAACGAATATATTCAACCATATCTGATATTTTATATCAACTCTAATTCACTATACCTCTGCTCCTCCAATGGTCAAGCAAATCTTTATCCTAATGCAAAGTGCCATTAAAAATTAAAATCCAGTCCTTTTTTATTAAGAAGTTTCAAAGTTCTCTCAACCGACTTGGAAAAATAACTCTCAGCGAACTTTTCGCTTCCGGTTCTTTCTTTTCCCATGCGCACTTTTTGTAGAAACTTTAAACATCCAATTCCAATGGAAAATTCTTTTAACAAGCTGGCAACTTCCTTTGACAATTTCTGTCTCTTAGAACAAAAGTGGACCGCAACTTCTGCAGCAGCCCTGTAGAGTGAACACAGCCTTTCAATTAATGATACCAGTTCTTTTTC
>CALIRS010000104.1 GCA_938042205.1 uncultured bacterium
AAGTTGTCCGGAACCATTAATGCAAGCTCTGCCAAAAATTCAGTCTTAAAACTAATGGTAGCTTCTTTATTATCTTCATCACCCTGTTACATTAAAAATGTTCCGATAATTGAAGACGTTCGCATCCTAACTGAGCTTCTAAAATATCTTGGATGCGATATCAGCTTTGATAGAAGCAAAGGTCTTCGGATAGTACCTTCAGTAAAAAGGTTCGAAGCACCTTATGAACTTGTTAATAAAATGAGAGCATCAATAGTTGTTCTAGGACCACTTGTCGCAAAGTATGGTAGAGCACGCGTCTCTTTGCCGGGAGGCTGCAGAATAGGCAGAAGAAAAATAGATCTTCACCTTATGGGGATAGCTGCGCTGGGGGCAGAAATAACCATTAAAGAAGGATTTATTGTAGCTAAAGCAAACAGGCTTAAGGGAACAACTATAAATCTTCATTTCCCGAGTGTTGGAGCGACAGAAAATTTGATAATGGCAGCGGTTTTAGCAGATGGGGAAACTGTTATTGAAAATGCTGCTCGAGAGCCCGAAATTTCAGATTTCTGTGAAATGCTTAGAAAAATGGGGGCAGAGGTTGAAGGGGACGGCACTTCAACAATAAGAATTAGAGGGGTGAAAGAGCTTAAAGGTACCGAACATACGCCGATTCCAGATAGGATTGAGGTGGGAACGTTTATCCTTGCCGGGGTAATGACATATAGTAAGGTTAAAGTGAGGGGGGCTCGTGAAGATCATCTGGAGATGTTTCTTGAGAAACTTTCCGAAGCTGGTGGAGAGTTCGCTATCAGAAATGGCACCATTGAGGTCAATCAAAGGTCTGGATTAAAAGGAGTTGACATCGCCACTCTCCCATATCCAGGCTTTCCAACAGACCTTCAGGCGCCGATGATGGCCGCATTATCATTAGCTGAAGGAGTTAGCGTCATTACTGAAAATGTTTTTGAGAATCGCTTTCTGCATGCAGATGAGCTGGTGAGAATGGGTGCTAAAATAGATATTCAGGGAAGACATGCAATACTTAGAGGAGTAAAAGAATTGACTGGTGTACCGGTTAAAGCAATGGATCTTCGAGGAGGGGCTGCCCTGTGTCTGGCAGGACTGGCAGCGAGAGGGGAAACAATTGTTGAAAGGGCGGAACACATTTTTCGTGGTTATGAAGCTTTTATAGAGAAAATGAAATCCCTGGGTGCCGAGATAAGTTTGATTGAGGAGGAAGATAATGAAGATTACTCGATCGAAGATTAAAGAAATAATTCCTCACCGGGAACCATTTTTATTACTGAATGAAGTCACTGAATATGAGCCAGGTAAATGGGGGAAAGGTTACTTCATCCCTGATAAAGATGATTTTTATTTCAAAGGGCATTTCCCCGGAAATCCTGTTTTGCCTGGTGTGCTGATGATTGAATCAGCAGCGCAACTTGGAGCTTTTGTGGTTCTTAATCTACCCGAATTTCGCGGTAAAACAGCTTATTTTGCCGGGATTGAAAGGGTCAGATTCAAAAGAATTGTTAGGCCTGGAGAAAAATTGGAAATCTCTGTTGAGCTTGAAAAGATAAAGTCAGGTATTGGCAAGGGAATAATAGAGGGCTTTGTTGATGGGGAAACATGTTTTAAAGGGGAGTTGCTTTTTGCAATACGATGAGAAGCCTGGTCTGAAAAATTTAACTTTACTTAACGAGGAGTTTAAGAAACACAGGAAACGTGAACTGGTGAAGAAATATTTTTTGAGATTTTTATTTATAGCTGGGCTTATGGTATTTATTATTGCTGGTTATTCGATATGGGTGCTTGGTGATATTTCTCGAAAATTAGCGTCTCATTCAGGAATAAGAGAGGCTAAGAAGGTACTTGGAAAACCAATAGATGCCAGTCAACCATTAACTTTTTTAATTATCGGAAGTGACTCTCGCGGGAAGGAAAATGGGCGTGCAGATACTATAATTGTTGTCAGAGTGTATCTACAGAAAGAAAGAGTAATCCTGATTTCTATTCCAAGAGACTATCGAGTTAAAGTTCCAGGGTATGGGAAAAGGAAAATAAATTCTGCTTATGCACTGGGTGGGTCAAGGCTGATGATAGAAACTGTTTCCAGGTACCTTGATCTCGAAATTAATCATTATGCCGTAATAGATTTTGTTGGTTTCAAAAAGGTAGTCGATTCTCTTGGAGGGGTTACTGTAAATGTTGAAAAGAGGTTGTATGAAAAAGGGCACAGTAATATTAATCTATATCCGGGTGTCCAGAGACTGAATGGTAATCAGGCTTTAGCGTTTGTGAGGTTTCGTCATGATAAGGAGGGGGATTTCGGGAGAATAAGAAGGCAACAGGAATTTATAAGAGCGCTCTCAGAAGAGTTTCTAACACCGGCGGCAATACCCCGGTACCCGAGAATTGCCAACATTATTGCAGAGAATCTTGAGACGGATATGAGCATTTCAGAGCTTATAGGATATGCACGTTTGTATGCTGGTTTTGAGAATAAAGATATTCAAGCGATAATGCTTCCCGGCGAAACAAAAAACATAAATGGTGTAAGCTTTGTTGTTCCTGAAGAAGAAAAAGTCAAACTGATAATAGATATTGTAAAAAAGTATGGTCGCTTACCTAAATCAAATGAACTGGTTGATCCTTCAAATATTTCGGTGAGAGTTTTAAATGGGACTGGAGCAAAGGGTCTTGCGCGTGCAGGCACAAATTATATCAAGGACCTTGGATTCAGAGTTTTTAGCTCGGGAAATGCTGACAGGTTCGACTATATTGAGACTCTTATAATATTTACTCCAGGGCATCAAGGAGAAGGGGAGTTTGTTAGAGAAAAACTTGGCTTTGGCAAAGTCGTACCTTATGAAGAGAAGTTTTCTAAATTGCTCAGAGGTGTGGATGTGGGCATAATTCTTGGTTTCGATGCTGAAGCTGTGCCTGATATTAAAGAAAGGCTTATAGTTCAATGAGCTTAAGAGTTGTTATTACTGGAGGAGCTGGATTTATTGGTTCGCATGTCGTAGATCTTTTTATTAAAAATGGTTTTGAAGTTCTTGTAATTGATGACCTTTCAAGAGGAAAAGTTGAGAATCTAAATGAAAAAGCAAATTTTGTGAGAGCGGATATTCGAGATATTAAAACTGTCAGAAAGACGATGGAAGATTTTAAACCTCTGGTTGTCTGCCACCTTGCAGCTCAAGTTAGCGTTTCCAGTTCATTAACAAATCCTGTAAATGATGCCAGCATTAATATTTGTGGAACCATAACTATTGCGGAAGAGGCTTATAGAGCTGGAGCAGAGAAGATAATCTTTGCATCTTCAGCGGCTGTATACGGAAGTCCAGAGAACCTCCCTGTGTCAGAGGATGATCGGCTACAGCCAGTATCACCTTATGGGGTTTCGAAAAAAGCGGCGGAGGATTACTTAAGATTAATATCAGATAAATACGGTCGAGAATTTTCCATTTTAAGACTTTCTAACGTCTATGGACCAGGGCAGGTTTTTGGAAACGATAGTGGTGTAGTTCCTGCGTTCATTGAAAGTTTTACAAACAACGGGAGGGCAAATCTTTACGGTTTTGGAAAGATGGTAAGAGATTTTGTCTATGTAAAAGATGTTGCCAGAGCTTTTTTTATGGCTTTTAGTAAAGAAGGGGGAATTTTTAACATCTCTTCAGGAAATGGAACTGAAATAAGAGAAGTATTCGAGCTTATAAAGAGGCAATTTAGAGGTAAAGATGCGAATCTGCTTCCACCAAGAAAAGGAGAAATAGAGAAAATGATACTTGATTCATCTAAAGCTTTTCAAAAATTGAGGTGGCGTCCCCGAGTGAGTCTTGAAGAAGGAATAAAAGTCACGATTGATCATTATTTAGGCATTAAAAAAGGAGAGTCTGATGAATGATTACGATATCAAAGACTTAGATTTAGCAAGTAGAGGTAAAAAAAGAATCGAGTGGGCAGAAAGAAGAATGCCGGTACTGACAAAAATCAGAGAAATCTTTAAGAAACAAAAACCGCTCAAAGGGATTCGTATTGGTGCCTGCCTTCACGTGACCACTGAAACTGCAAACCTGATGCGTACTCTTAAAGACGGCGGAGCTGAAGTTTACCTTTGTGCTTCAAATCCGTTAAGCACCCAGGACGATGTCGCAGCCAGTCTGGTGAAAGATTTTGGAATAAGTGTTTTTGCCATTAATGGAGAAAATAGAGAAACTTATTATTCTCATATTCGATCTGTTCTTCTCAAGAAGCCACAGATTACGATGGATGATGGTGCTGATCTTGTTTCCACTCTACATTTAGAGATGAAGGAAAATCTTGCAGATGTTATCGGTGGTACCGAAGAAACTACTACCGGAGTAGTAAGGTTAAGGTCGATGGCAAGGGATGGTGTTTTATATTACCCAATTATTGCAGTTAATGATGCTAAAACTAAGTATCTTTTTGACAATAGATATGGAACGGGACAAAGCACGATTGACGGCATTCTAAGGTCTACAAATGTTCTGATAGCAGGCTCAAATTTTGTGGTTTGCGGGTATGGATGGTGTGGTAAAGGAGTTGCTATGAGAGCTAGAGGAATGGGAGCAAGGGTTTTAATAACCGAAGTCGATCCTTTGAAAGCACTGGAGGCAGTAATGGATGGGTTCTCAGTGGTTAGTTCTATTGAAGCTGCCAGAATTGGAGATATTTTCGTCACTGTTACAGGAAACATATCAGTTTTAAGGAAAGAACATTTTGAAGTGATGAAGGATGGAGCGATCCTGGCGAACTCCGGGCACTTTGATGTTGAAATAGATATCAAAGCTCTTCGGGAAAGCGCGTCATCCTGTCGAGAGGTCAGGACAGGAGTAATTGAATACACTTTCCCGGATGGGAAAAAAGTTTACCTTCTTTCTGAAGGACGTCTTGTAAACTTGAGTGCTGCTGAAGGTCATCCAGCGGAGGTTATGGATATGTCTTTCGCAAATCAGGCAAAATGTGTTCAATTTCTTCTGGAAAAAAAAGAAGATTTAAAACCTCAAGTTTACCCAGTTCCAGAAGAAATTGACAGCTCAGTAGCTTCGCTGAAGTTAGCACTGATGAATATTTCGATTGACTCACTCACTGTTCAACAAAAAAAATACTTGAGATCATGGGAACGAGGAACTTAATGGAGGCATTATAATGACGCGTTCATACGACATTGAAATGATTGCAGACGAACTGGTACAGGTTGGCCATGAGATGGAAAGAAAAGGGCTAATTATAGGAAGCGTCGGGAATATCAGTGCACGGGTCAACAGGGATACTATCCTTATATCTTCCCGTTCTTCTTTTTTGGGCAGACTTAAAAGAGAAGAATTAATACCGATGAGTACAGCTGGAGAAAAACTTGTGGATTCTTCTTTAGAACCCTCAAGCGAGCTTTTCATGCATCTTGAAATTTATCGCCGAAGGCGGGACATTGGGGCAATCGTTCATACCCACAGTCCATATGCTTCAGCATATGCTTTTTTAAAGCGACCATTAAGGGCTGTTAACCCTGAAAGCCAGTATGTTCTTGGGAAAATACCAATAATTTCTTTCTTTCCTTCAGGGACGAAAGAATTGGCTTTGGCGGTTGCTAACAAGCTGGTGTCACCTGTAAGAGTAGCTTTAATGGAAAAGCATGGAGTAATTTCGGTCGGAGAAAGTGCTATGCAGGCACTCAACTTAGCTGAAATGCTTGAAGAGACAGCGAGAATTAATTTCTTAATTGATGTTCTGGAGAAAAAATAGAGAAAATGGAATTGAAACCGATTTCCTTTGAAAAATGGAATCTCAGGATTCTTGATCAAAGTCTTCTTCCTGAAAAAGAAAAATATCTTAATCTTGAAGATCTTTCAAGCATTGTAGATGCTATTAAAACACTTAAAGTACGTGGTGCTCCGGCAATCGGGATTGCTGCTGCGTATGCATTTGTTATCGGGATAAGAGAAGAATTATCTAAAGGAAAAACCATTGAGGAGTCTTCTGAGATGGTTATCCAAAACATAAAAGCTTCGCGCCCAACAGCGGTAAATCTATTTAACTCACTTGAAAGAATGAAAATAAAAATTACGGAAATTGTCGGTGAGAATTATTCTCATAAAGATCTTCTGAATGAGTTAGTTAAAGAAGCAGAAAGAATTCACGAAGAAGATGTTCAGGCTTCCAGAAAAATGGCGATTAATGCTTTTCCTCTTTTGAAACATGTAAGGGTAGTTTTAACCCATTGCAACACAGGAGCTCTGGCTACTGGGGGTTTAGGAACTGCTCTATACGTTATACGCCATCTATATAAGGCTCGAAAAGATTTATTAGTACTTGTTACAGAAACGAGACCACTATTACAAGGGTCAAGACTGACTGCATGGGAACTTGAAAAGTACAGGATTCCTTACAGGGTAATAGTGGATAGTGCAGCTGCTTCAGCAATGGAAGTCTTTGATGTAGATGCGGTATTAGTAGGTGCTGATAGAGTAGCTTTAAACGGTGATACCGCGAATAAAATAGGAACTTTCGGGCTTGCGGCCTCCGCGAAGCTACAAAACATTCCTTTTTATGTGGTTTGTCCTTTTACAAGTATTGACTCTCAGACTCCGGGAGGAAAGTTAATTAAGATCGAAATCAGAAGTGAATCGGAAATTGCCTACTTCAATGGAAAAAAACTGGTCCCTGACCCGAATAAATGCTGGAACCCTGCTTTTGATGTTACCCCAGGTGAATGTGTATCTGCTATTATCACTGACAGAGGGGTGCTTAAGCCTCCTTACGAAGAGGCTATCCTGAGGTTTCTTGGTAGATGATTCTGGATGCGTTCTTTCAGATTTTACAGATATTTGTAGTAATTTTTTTTGGTTTTGTTTTAAAGATATGCAAAATTGTTAGCGAAAGAGATGGAGCTGTTCTAAACAGGATAGTTACCTATACAGCCTTACCCGCTCTGGTGTTTACAGTCATTTACAGATCAAGCTTTAAACCAAGCGTTTTTGCCGTTCCTCTAATTGGATTATCTGTGATGTTAGTACTTACCGTGTTTTCCTTAACTCTTACGAGAATTTTATGTCGGAGCGAACCACTGGTGATTGCTCCTTTCATACTAGCTTCATCAGGAGGTAATACTGGATTCTTGGGTTATCCTCTTATAAGTAAAATTTATGGAAATGAAGGACTCTTGGTAGCTATTGTTTACGATATTTTTGCAACTGTGATTTATACAATGACCATTGGAACTGTCATCAGCTCTTATTTTTCTCAGAAAAGAACTTCCTGGGGCGAAATACCAAAGTTAGTAATCTCATTCGTACCTTTACAAGCAGCTACTCTGGCTCTTCTTTTGAAACCGTTAGAAATACCTAATCAAGTGATGGATATTCTGGATTTCCTGGGAAAAGCTGCTATCCCTGTGATACTTTTGGCAATTGGAATATCTGTCCAGCCAATAGTAGAAAGATACCATTTACACTTGGGAATTGCGGTTACATTATTAAAGTTGGTGGCATCGCCGTTAATAGCTTTTTTCCTGAGCAGTATATTTCTCAGTGGTCTTGAACTAAAAGTGACGGTAGTTGAAGCAGCCATGCCTTCAATGATGATGAGTTACGTACTTGCAGAACAATATGGACTCGACAGTAAGTTTGCGTCGTTTGTTGTTTTAATAACAACTATGCTATGTATGATTACTGGACCATTGGTGATTTCGGTAATCAAATAGTGACAGGAATGCTTGATTTCCTGCTTCCTTATAGGTGTCCTTTTTGTAAAGGTATCTGTAAGAAACCGGCATGTGCCAGATGCCTTATTAAGATTGAATATGAGAAGGGTTTCTGTTTGAGATGTGGTTATCCTCATGCAGTAATTGTTAAAAGATGCGTGATGTGTAATGGAAGAAAGCTGAATTTTACTAGTTGCTGTTCACTTGGTTTTTATGCCGGGTTTCTGAAGGATGCGATTCATGCAATTAAATTTGAGCGAAGGTTTGAAATTGGGAAGTTCCTTGTAAAGAAACTTCTCGAAAAGTCAGACGAAGCCAGATCTCCAGGTTATCAAGGAGTGGTTTACGTTCCAGCATCACAGGATCGTTTATCAAGGTTTGGATTCGATCAATCTCTAATGCTTGCTCGAATGATATCAGATGAACTTTCGCTGCCGGTATTAAAAATTGTAAAAAGGAAGAGTGGTTTAAAACTTAATACAAAAAGGCAAACTCTTCTCACATATAAAGAGAGGAAAAAGCAGGCGGCTAAGAAATTTGAAGTCGAGGAAGAAAAGGCAAGATTTTTAAAAGGAAAAGAGAAGCTACTACTGGTTGATGATGTGATTACCACAGGTTCAACTGTAAGCTCAATTTCAGGGCTTCTCAGAAGAAAAGGGGTAAAAAGGATTCATGTTTTGACACTTGCACATACACCACAAGGTTTTTTGTTAAAATAGATGCGATATTATAATAAAATATGTGCTTCTGTCCGGGTCTGTGGTTGCCCCGCGATGAGCGGGAAGTCCATGCCAGCCGCGGGCGAAAGGACCCACGTAAGCTCTGTTTCCGCAAAGAAGCGGCCAGGGTGAGCATGGCGCGGCTTAGGTGTAAGTCCTGCCCCTTAGAGGAGGGAGAGAGATTATAGTGAATATCTCTTCTTCGAGAGAAGAAGAGAATTTGCGAAGTCTCCAGCAGGCGGGTGTGGGGTCAAAGATCAGGTCAGCCGGGCAGAAGCATTTTTTTTACTTTGATTCTTACTTAATATGTTCTTTTCCTCAAAAAATAGTTTACATGATGTTTAACGAGTGTTAATGTTAGTGGGCAAGTGTTTTACTTGTAGTTTTAAAAGCAAGGAGGTAAGAACTTGAAAGGCAAGGTAAAATGGTTCAGCAACGAGAAGGGCTACGGATTCATCGAGAGCGAAGAAGGTAATGATGTTTTTGTTCATTACACTGCTATCGAGAATGAAGGTTTTCGTACTCTTCACGAAGGCCAGGAAGTTAGCTTCGAGATTGTCGAAGGACCCAAGGGCCCACAAGCTGCAAAAGTAAAAGCCCTATAAACAAAACTGAAGATTGCCAGACAAAAAACCCGCCATTTTTCTGGCGGGTTTTTTATTAATATAATGTCAGATAAATATGGTATCTTTTTTGATATCTATCATTAAGGAGTTGTTAAAGAATTTGAAAAATTTAGAAAGGATGAGTCGTTAAATTGAATGTAGTCATTAAAGGGAGACATATTGACGTTACAACAACCTTAAGAGAAAGAGCTAGGCAAAAGTTAAGAAAAATTGAAAAGCAATTTAACCATATCATTAAGGCAGATGTTGAACTTTCCATAGAAGCTGGGAAGCCTAATAAAAATCAAATTTGCGAGATAACTCTTTTTGGAGAGAAAACCATTTTTAGAGCCAGAGCTGAAAGTGATGACATGTACACTGCTATTGATGAAGCAGTGGTTAAAATTGAAAAACAGATCGAAAAACATAAAGGAAGAGCGTATGTAAGTGAGAATAAACACGTGGAAAAAATTACTCGGATTGAGCAGCAAGAAGCTAAAAAACCAAAAATTGTTAAGAAGAAAACCTTTGAAGTCTGGCGTATGAGTCTTGATGAGGCTCTTCTACAGATGGAATTCCTGGCTCACGATTTTTTCATTTTTATCGATAGTAAAACTGAAAGGATGAATATTATTTATAAAAGAAGAGATGGTAATTTTGGTTTGATTGAACCTGTGCCGTCTGAGAGGTAGCTTTTGTTCTTTTTTGAGGGCTATCGGAACTTAATAAAAATTTCTGCAAGCCTGATTGCTGTATTAATGCTTTTTGTTGTTTCTTTTATCAAGGAAGGGATTAGTTTTCCAGAAGAACTGCTTATCAGTATTACTGGAGGACTTTTTTTACTCGTTTTTTTTCTTTTTCTAAAACAAATCCGCTGGTGGAAAGAATATGCTTACATCTTTTCTCTACCTTTTTCGATCCTTATATACGGTTTGCTTCCTGGCATCTTGGCAGTAATGGTTCTCGAAAAATTGTATCTCTTTTTAGAGAAGAGATGGTTAGAAGAAAAGGGTTTTGAAGAAGTTTATAAGAAAACTGATGAAGATTTCTACTACGTCATAACGATCTTAATCTCGGTCATCATATGGTTAGGCATCGGATATTTAGAAAATTTTTCTTCATTTCTAGTATGCGTATTATTTGCCACTTTAGTGGTGCTTCTTACAGAGTTTTTTTCTGAATATTTCGGATTAAGGAAGAAAAGAACAGTATTCTTACTGGACAAGTGTTCATTCTATCTTTTTGCGGCGATAGCAATGCTTATCGGGCTATCAGCTCGAGTGATAAATATTTACAGCGGAACTGTATCATTATCACTTTTACTTGTTGTTTATTCGATAGTAAGATTTTCTGAGGAGAGGCTTTTTTATCCTGAAAGCTCAAGCTTCATC
>CALIRS010000105.1 GCA_938042205.1 uncultured bacterium
CAATCTGTTGTGGCTTTTGCTCTATCTCCTGAAGCAATCTCTCAGTGGCTTCTCTCAGTTCGTCAAAATCCTTTTCGCTGTATGCCTTATATAGCCTATCAGTCTCTCTTGATGTTTCATACTTTGGAAGATCTTTAGCCAACGAAACCACTATAAAACCGTTTATCTTAGTTAAAAGTTGTTCGGCTATTGACCTCTTCACCTCAATTTGTGCATCTGGAGACATGGGCTTATAGACAACAGATCCTTCCATAGGCTCTTTTGAAACGTCCTCAATGTGCAAGCATCCCAGCCTGTGGAGTGTTGAAATTGTCTTGTAGAAATGTTTCTTAGGTCCTAAAATCTGAACCTTTGCCATTTTAATGATCATGTGATTCCCTCCTAGCCCCCTTTTAAGAGCTAATTAAAACTTCGACAAGCTTGCTTAATGCAACCCCTCTCTTCTTCTCTGCGCTGTCAAGTATTTTCCTTGCTTCTTCTTCTGCTTCCTTTAAAATTCTTTCAGCTTCTGCTTTTGCTTTTTGAATCTCTTTTTCTCGAAGAGCTTTCGCTTCCTTGATGCCTTCTTCCTCAGCTTTCTTCAAGGTTAAATTTGCTTTTTCTTTTGCCTTTTCTATGTATTCGTCAGCTTCTTTTCTCGCCTGTTCTATCCTCGAAGATATCTCGAGCTCTTTGCTGCGAATAGCAAGGAGTGGCGACTCATATTCTTTATTCCCTTTGTGATGATCGTCAGCCAATTATCATCCTCCTTTCGTAAAGAAACAACTTAATTGAACACAAAGATTATTAGCTTGTCAATGTAATTAGTGAAAACCTTAACATAAAAGAAGCTTATATTAAACTTTTTATATCAATTATATAGTTATTTATTTTTACCCTTAACTATTATCTTTTTGCAGCCACTTCTTAGCTTCTTCTTCGGTTTTTATATCCCCTTTAGCTTGAAGCATTTTCAAAGATTTAAGCTTTTCTCCGATAAGTGGCCCCTCTCTGACCCCCATCCTTTTCAATGTATTGCCTGATAAAAAAGGCTTGATTTTCGTCGCATAGGTTGAAAACGTGGATGCTTCGATAAGCTCTCTTTTTAACTCTTCTCCCAGCTCATGAAGAGCAATAATGGTAACTGCCTGAAGCTGGGGGTATCTTGAGTTAAACACAATTTCCATTATCTCCTCTTTACTCTTTGCTGATCGGCTTTTAAGAGCTCTGTCTATCAGCATCGCAGCTCGTTTAAGAATTCTTTTAGGACCTACCTGCCACCATGGCCAGTAACTAAAACCTTCTTTTCTCGAATGATTAAAAAGCATTGCCCGAACGTAATAAATCAGCACTCTGTTTTCATCCATTAAAGGTGAAATTTTTTCAGCAGTTAGAAGTTCTTCGTCGAACCGTTCTAATGTTTTTAAAAATAAACTTAAGCTTGCATCTGGAAATAATCTCTCAAAAAGGTTAGCCTTTTCAAGCCACCTCAATGCTTTTCCAAGATTTTTCTTAATAAAAAAATCTAACTCATTATTAATCCTCTCTTTCGCCTCCATAAGTATTAAGTCCGCTTTCTTTCTCGCCAGCAAAAGAGTCGCCCTCTCGGGCGAGAAATCTATCTCAACCACATACCTCACCAACCTGAGCAGTCTTACAGGATCCTCGTCGAAACACTTCGAATTAACCATCTTGAGAATTCCCTTTTTTAAATCTTTCAAACCTCCGCTTAAATCAATTACATATTGCGACTCTCTGCTTGACACAAAAGACGGAAATTCATCCCCTCTTACAGCAAGTGCATTCACTGTGAAGTCACGGGATTTTAAAAACCTCAAGAGTTCTCCTTCTTGAAAGTCGACCGAGAATTTTTTATCAGGCGAGACACACCTGTAAAAAGGAAATTTTCTGCCAGGCTTAAAGCAGTGAAAGCCAGTTATCTCTGTGAATTTCTTAACAATATTGTCAAGTGGCTCACTCACCAAAACATCGACGTCATTAAAGCTTCTGTTCAAAAGTAAATCTCTGACACAACCACCATACAAATAAAACTTCTTTGCTGAAGAAACGCACTTCTCGATTGCTCGATAGATAGTTATGTTTCTTGTAGTGTTAACCATAATTGTCTCTTTTCATCTGCTTCGAACCAGCAGCTGAATTTGCTTAAATATTTGATTACGATTTGTTAGAGTCACCTCCAGCATATAATCGCTTTCATGTTTAATCCATTCGACAAGCTCGTTTCTTATTTTCCCGCAAGTAGCAATAACATTGCAGTTCGATTTAAATAGCATTTTAATGAAAGTATTAAACTTAAAAGAGAGAAGTTCCATTTTCCCGATTTCGTCAATCAGATAAAAGAAATCAGGGTTGATATCTCCTTCAAAAAGACTTTTAAGGCCGTCCTCGAACTCCTGAACAAAAACATAGTATTTTCCGATTTGGGGGTGTTTGAGTCCTGTTCGTGCCAGTGGCCACCGCCGACCTTCAAAAGTTACCACATCAAAACCTGCTCTTCTCCCTTTCTCTCGTATCTCTTCTGTATAGAAACCTTTTTTCAAAGAAATGTTTTCTGATAGCTTCTTTATGATTGTAGTTTTTCCCGTTCCCGGCGCACCGGTGACAATGATTTTCACCGGCTGATCCACCATTTTCGTCCTTTAATCGGAATAGACACGAGGGATTCGATTCCCCAGTCTTGAAAGTACTTCATAAGAAATGGTACCCACCTCTACGGCAATTTCTTCAGCATTATTTTTCGGACCGATAATCTCTGCTATATCGCCAACTTTTATGTTCAGTCCCGTAACATCAATTAATAGTTGGTCCATGCAGATAATGCCAACTGAACTTACCAGCTTACCATTGATAGCAACTTTCAGTTTCCCGGAAAGAGTCCGAAAGATGCCATCTGCATATCCCACCGGACACACAGCAACTCTTGATAAAGATTTTGCCCGCCAGGTAAGCCCGTAACTAACTCCTTCCCCAGGCATAACTTCATTTACGCACACAATTTTGCATTTTAAAGAAAGAGCTGGTTTAAGAACCACCATGCGTTTTGTTTCGGAAGAGGGGAAGTAGCCATATATTCCAATTCCAGCTCTAACCATATCGAAGCTTGATTCAGGATAGTTAATAATGCCTCCGGTATTTGCAATATGGAAGTAAATATCTTGATATCTTTCGAGTTTCTTTCTGATTTCTAAAAATCTCCTTAGCTGCATTTTTGCAAATTCATCCTCAGCTTTTTCTGAAGTTGCCAGATGACTGTAGATGCCTTCAATTTTTATTCCTGGCATCGAGGCAGCTCTTACGATAAAATCCAGTGCTTTGCTCACAGGAACTCCGAGCCGGTTCATACCAGTATTTATTTTTATGTGACATCTCAAAAGGGAATTGAGGTTTTTCGCAATTTTTGATGCAGTATAAAGGCTTTTTTCTGTATAAATCGTGACTGCAATATTACTCCTAATCAGTTCGGTGATTTCATCTTCTTCAGGTTCAAAAAAAGTTAGTATCGGGGACTTAATTCCAGCTTTCCTTAGAGCAATTCCTTCAAACCCATGAGCGACCCCTAACCACTCTGCTCCTGCCTGAATTGCTGTTCGTGCTGTTTCAATGAGACCATGGCCATAAGCATTTGCTTTGACCACCGCCATAAACTTTGTATTCTTTCCTGAGAGCTTTTTCAGCTGTTTAATATTGTGCGTGATCGCTGAACGACTTACTTCAATCCAGGCTTTCATAAAAAGTTATTCCTTATTTGATTCCGACTCTCCCACAATAGATTTGATAATATCCCTCTTACTGATGATCCCCACTACCTTTTTCCCTTCAACTACAGGGATTCTACTAATATGCTTTTCAAACATTAGGGTCGCTGCTTCTTCAATATCGCTTTCTGGTTTAACAGTATAAACATTCTTTGTCATTACCTGTTCAGCTGTAGCTCCAATTGCCTTTCGAAACTCCTCCTCAAATCTTTTAATTCCTCCAAGGTAAATAATGGCATCAAGTAACTGAATATATGTTGGAAAATGGATTTTAATGTCTTTTACAATTAAATCGCTTTCAGTGACAATACCTGTTAATTCACCATTTTCATCAACCACAGGAACGCCGCCTATGTTATGTTTTAAAAAGATATCAGCAATATCTTTTACTGGAGTGTCCGGTTTCACCGTGATTATGTTTTTTGTCATAACATCTTTTACCTTCATTTTCTACCCTCCACAGATACCTGTCGCAACCAGCTTAAGATGTTGAAGAATTTCAGAAGCTCTCAAAGGAGCGCCGTCGTTAACTACTGTCGCCAACTGCGAGGTTTTTTGTAATAATAAAGTAGCTGCCACAGCACTTTCCAGCGGCGAAAGCCTTTGAGCCAGCATCCCTGCTATTATGCCAGAAAGAATATCTCCTGTGCCTGCTGTTGCCAGCAGGTTGGTTCCATAAGGAAAAAAGAAAGACCTGTCCCCTGTGGAAATAACAATTAAGGACTCCTTATAGACACAAATGGCGTCGAATTTTCGTGATACCCGGGTGGCAACTCTAACAGGAGATACTATTTTCTCACCTATTAGCCTTTCAGCTTCTCCTCGATGAGGTGTAAGCACTCTGAATCCTGGCGCACTGCCGTCATCTTTTAAGCTCAAAGCAAAAAGGGCATCTCCATCGACAACCAAAGGCAAAGGCATCTCTTTAAAAATTCTTAAAGCTGTTGCCATCGCTCCGGGTTCTCTTGTGATTCCACACCCTATGAGACAAGAATCGAAATCATGACTCATTTGAAGTATGAGATCTGCAGATTTTGCTTCAAGAGCACCGTTTTCTTCAGGCAGTGGAACGAAAACCGCCTCCGGAACATTAGATAAAACAACTGCTTTTGTGTTCGGTGTGGAAGCAACTGCTACAAATCCAGCACCGGCAGCGTAAGCAGCTTTGCTCGCAAGAACAGCAGCTCCAGGCATCCTTTCTGAGCCTGCCACCACCAGTACCTTTGAAGATTTTTTGTGCGCGGTAAGCTCTCTTAAAGGAAAGAGATTAAAAATGCTATCTTCCTCAACTACAACATTTTCAGTCTCAAATTCAGATATAAAAGACTCAAATCCCAGGGGAGAAACAAGTACATCGCCACAAAAATGCTTCCCTGGATAGATTAAATGTGCTAGTTTCAAACCAAAAAAAGTTATGGTGAGATCTGCTTGAAAAGAATATTCATCTGCTTCTCCTGTGTCTGCCACAACCCCTGTAGGAATGTCTATGGCAACGTTAAAATAAGAACTTTCATTAATACAGGAAAATAGATTTTTTAAAATATCATTAAGAGGAGGCTTAAAGCCGATTCCAAAGATTCCATCAAGGATAATTTGCGGCCGGTAATTCGCAAGAAAGCCGGCAACTTTTTCAGGTTTCTGATTAATAAAAATTACAAAATCTGCTCTACGATTTATCTCTGAAGCTTCTGCCATTTTAGAAAATGATTTTTCGTTCAGGGCAATTACTGAGAACCGTTTCCCAAGATGAAAAAGCTTTAATAAAGTACTGGCACAATCTCTTCCGTTGTTCCCGCTTCCAACTAAACCAACGATCCTTGAGAATGGAGGGGAGTTCTTCATAATTAAACGCGCTATAGAAGCTGAGGCTAATTCTATAAGTCGGTCAATATCAATACCCGAAGAAATAATAATGTTGTTTTCAAGAGACTTAATTTCTGAAGATGTAAATATCTTTCTCGTAATAATTGGAGCGTTTTCTACCACGCTTTCATTATAAGAGATAACAG
>CALIRS010000106.1 GCA_938042205.1 uncultured bacterium
TTACTTGCTTTACAGAATATGACAAGAATTTTAATCTACCGATAGCCTTTCCTCCACAAAGAATGAAAAACATATTAGCCGATGTACTTGCAAAAGGCGGTTTAAGGCAATTGAGAATTGCTGAAACTGAAAAATATGCTCACTTGACTTTCTTTTTTAATGGAGGTGTGGAAAAACCAAAACCATTTGAGGAAAGAATTCTTATTCCGTCTCCAAAGGTGGCTACTTATGATTTAAAACCCGAAATGAGCGCATACGAGGTAACCGAAAGAGTGATCAAGGAAATTAAATCTGAAAAATATGATTTTATTCTTATAAATTATGCAAATGCTGATATGGTTGGTCATACAGGGGTATTTGAAGCTGCAGTCAAAGCTATCGAAGCTGTAGATGAGTGCGTCGGAAAAGTGGCGAAAGAAACTCTTCAAAGAGGAGGGGAATTAATTATTACTGCTGATCATGGAAATGCTGATGTGATGTTAAGCGGGAATGATCATGAACCACATACTGCTCACTCGACAAATCCAGTGCCCTTCATATTCATTTCTGAAAAAAGAAAAGTTAAACTTGCTAAGATTGGAAAATTAGCTGATGTGGCACCAACGATTCTTTTTGCACTTGGTATTTCTATACCACCAGAGATGTCAGGGAAGTCATTGATAACCAGTATAGTTTAAGTATGTATAAAACAGTTTTTATTCATTCTAAACTATTGCGATTGAAAAAGTTATGCTATTATCTTCTCAAAGGAGGCAGTTAATTGATTACATTTATTATTATCCTACATCTAATTATTTCTATCGGCTTAATAATTTCAATTCTTCTTCACTCAGGAAGGGGCACAGGTTTATCAGCCGAGATTGGAGGAGGTTTCGGCATTCAGGGGTCTACTGTAATTGAGAGATATCTTGATAAGATCACTATTGGCCTTTCAATAGCATTTCTTATTACCACCATCATCCTGGTAATTTCTCTGAAGTAGCCTTCGTCCACTTTAAATAGTAGGAATAAAAAAATCAAAGATGGAAGGAGGTGAAAATTGTGTGGAGAAAGCCAGGAAACTCTATTTCAAGGATTGATGTTAATTTGAAGACAAGATGGTATACATTAACCATTACGTTGATTTTAGTTTTAGGTTTAGCTCTACTCTCAGGTTGCGCTAAGAAAGAGGAAGTTGAGAAACCGAAAAAAGAAGGACCTGTAAAGGGCGGCACTTTTATTCATCCTCTCTATGCTGACCCTACGTCTCTTGACCCACCGCATGTTCAAGAAAGTGAAGGCTATCGAGTAGCAGTTATGATTTTTGATGGTCTTGTTGATTACGATCCAAAGACTCTTGAAGTTAAAGCTGAGCTTGCTGAAAAATGGGAAGTAAGTGATGATGCCACGGTCTGGACTTTCAAAATTAAGAAGGGTGTCAAATTTCATAACGGGAAAGAGGTGAAAGCCGAAGATTTCAAGAAGTGCTGGGAAAGAGCATGTGCTAAAGAAACAGCTTCAGAAGTAGCTTACATTCTGGCACCAATAAAGGGATACGATGAAATGCAGGAAGGTAAAGCAAAAGAGCTTTCCGGAGTTAAGGTAATCGATGACTATACACTTAAGGTAACTCTTAAGTATCCGTTTCCTGAGTTTTTGAAAACGCTGGGACATCCAGTAGCTTCTGTTTATCCAGTTGAAGAAGCAGAAAAAGCGGTCAAAGAGAAAAAAGTCTGGGAAACTCCTGTTGGTACTGGGCCGTTTAAGTTCGTTTCGTGGAAACATAAACAGGAAGTGGTTCTTGAAAGAAATCCAGATTACTGGGACAAGGAGCCCTACCTTGATAAGATCAGGTTTAGGGTGTTCGCAGACGAAAATACTGCTTTCCTTGAGTATAAAGCAGGAAAACTCCATGATGCAATGATTCCTACAGGTCAGTACAAGACCACAAAAGCCGACCCTAAATTAGGTCCTCAGGTTATCACTGGTCCTGAGCTTGCTCTTTATTATTATGGATTTAACATGGAGAAAGGCATTTTTGCTGACGACAAGAACCTCAGGCTAGCTATTATTTACGGTACTAACAAGAGGGCAATTGTGGATACAGTGATGGGGGGCATTCCTGCACCCGCTACTGGAATCGTCCCGAGAGGCGTGCCTGGTTTTAAACCTGACCAGGTCGATTGGGATTACGACATTGATAAAGCTAAAGATTTCTATTCGAAGTCTTCAAAACCATCTGAAATAACTCTTACATATAATACTTCTGAAGGACATCAAAAAATTGCAGAGGCAGCGCAAGCAGGTTATAAAGAAGCTGGATTAAACGTGAAGCTGGTTAATATAGAATGGGGCACTTATCTTGATAGACTTGCCAAAGGAGAATATCCATTTTATAGATTAGGCTGGATCGCTGATTATCCTTCAATGGATAACTTCCTCTATCCTCTTTTCCATTCTTCGGAAAAAGGAAATAACAATTTCTGTTTCTATGAAAATAAAGAGGTTGACAAGCTATTGGAAGATGCAAGAAAGGAAACTAATGCTGGTAAAAGACAGGAGATATATGCTGAAGCTGAAAGAAAGATACTTGAAGATGCCCCGCTGGTTCCTATCTACTTCTATTCTTATGCCAGAGTAGTCCAGCCAGAAGTTAAGAATTACAAATGGAATGGTATGGGACTGGTAAACTTCGACGAAATCTGGCTGTCAAAGTAGGATTGGAACGAAGAGCTAAGGTCGTGATAGTAAAGGAGATCGGCGTCTTTGCTGGTCTCCTTTACTTAACTTTATGAAAATGTATAATAATTTGCGCTAAGTGAATAAAGAGGTGTCTTGATTATTTGGCCAGATTTATTATTAAAAGGCTAAGCCAGTTTTTGCCGGTAATTATCGGAATAACTTTTATTACCTTTATGCTTCTTTACCTGGTTCCAGGTGATCCAGCAAGAATTGTTGCAGGTAGAAATGCTACTCCAGAGATGCTTAAAGCTATCAGGCATGATCTTGGTCTGGATTTACCTTGGTATCAACAGTATTTCAATTATTTGTGGAAATTGATTCATGGAGACTTTGGAAATTCCTATCGATTTAGAAGGCCAGTTATTGACATACTTCTTGACGATGCACCAAAAACTGCTCGATTAGCTTTCATGGCTATAGTCATTGAAACTATAATAGGAATTCTTGCTGGAGTAATATCGGCGGTAAAGAAGTATTCTTTCTGGGATACTCTGATTACTCTGGCTGCGCTGGCTGGTACTTCGATTCCAATTTACTGGCTCGGAATAATGCTTCAATACTTTTTTGGTTTAAAGCTTGGCTTACTTCCAATTTCAGGATATGGCGGCTTCAGCTATATGATTCTACCCTCAATTGCACTTGCCTCGTCTTCAACTGCACTGGTAGCGTTGATGACCCGTTCCAGCTTTCTTGAAGTTTATCAACAGGATTTTGTGACTACTGCCCGAGCAAAGGGGCTTCCTGAAAGAAGAGTTATCTTTGTTCACGTGCTCAGGAATGCCATGATACCTGTCATCACTGTCATTGGACTTGATCTTGCCAGTCTTATGGGAGGCGCAATTCTTACGGAAACTGTATTCAGCTGGCCAGGAATTGGTTCCACTATTTTTCAGGCAATATTAATGAGGGACGTACCGGTAGTACTTGGAGGAACTCTTTTTCTGGCAATTGTCTTTGTGGTAATCAATTTTATAGTGGATATTTTTTATGCTCTTTTCGACCCCAGGATAAGACTGGAGGCTTAGTATGGCTCAGCAGGAACTGGAAGTTATTGAAGGAATGGATGTGGCTGAAAAAAAAGTGGCGATTACTCCGACGCGCGAAATCTGGAAAAGATTTCGTCGCCATCGTATGGGGATGGCCGGACTAATCATTGTATTTTTAATTGTGGTAGTGGCAATGCTCGCTCCTTTTATTGCGCCGTATGATCCACTTGAAGTAAAGTTTGAAGATTCTTTAAAATCTCCCTCCCTTAAGCATCCTTTCGGCACTGACCTTTTAGGACGAGATGTGTTATCAAGGATTATCTATGGTTCCCGCGTAAGTATTCAGGTTGGGGTTATTGCGGTGGCGATATCCCTCATAATTGGTTTAATACTGGGACTAGTAGCTGGGTTTTTTGGGAGCTGGATTGACGTCATAATCATGAGACTGGTTGATATTACCTATGCTTTCCCTTTTCTCCTATTCGCTATTGCCATTATGACTATTCTTGGGCCGGGATTTATTAATGTGTTTATTGCTATAGGCATTATCAACTGGGCTTGGTTTGCCAGGGTGGTCAGGGGGTCAGTGCTTTCTGCACGGGAGCAGGAATATGTGCTTGCTGCCAGGGCGCTTGGTGCGTCATCAACAAGAATAATGTTTAAACACATTATGCCCAATATCGTGGCGCCGGTAATTGTTGGTGCTGCGCTGAACTCAGGTTATGCCATTCTTGCTGAAGCGGCACTTTCTTTTTTAGGAATTGGTGTACAGCCGCCTGATCCGAGCTGGGGTTTAATGCTTTCGGATGCGCGAAGCTACATCAGCAATGCTCCCTGGATGACGCTTTATCCAGGCCTTGCTATTTCGATAACTGTTCTGGGATTTATTCTTTTAGGTAATGGGATCCGTGATGCTATTGATCCGAGGTTGAAGATTTGATGTCAAACCTTGTGAAGAATTGCAGGATGAACGAAAAAAACTGAAATTTTGATATGAGGTTAAAAATACTTATGTCATTGCTCGAGGTTAAGAACCTGAAAACTTACTTTTTTACTGAAGAAGGTGTTGTCAGGGCAGTCGACGGTGTTTCTTTTACTCTTGAAAAAGGCAAGGTAATTGGCATA
>CALIRS010000107.1 GCA_938042205.1 uncultured bacterium
GTTGAAGTTAAAGAAAAAGAAGAAATAAAAAAGTTTTCGGAAATAATAGATTTACAGACGAGCACGATTGAAGAAATAGATTTAGAAAACTTTGAGGTTGACCCTAATGCAATATTAACTTTATCGGAAGATATTGCCAGAAAACACAAGGTAATTCCAGTTGCTTTTGATGGAAATGAGCTCGTTTTGGCAATGGCAAATCCTGGAGACGTTCTCCTGGTAGATAATTTAGCGATGCGAACTGGTTTTGACATAAGGCCGGTTAAGGCCGATATCCAGGCAATAGAAGATGCTATTAATCGGTTTTATAAAATGGCAGAAGTGGTAGAAGTTGGAGAGGAAATCGAAAGTATTATAGGTGAAGAGGGAAAGAATGAACTTGTAACAGACATCAAAGAAATTGCTGAGGATGCCCCGATAATTAAACTAATTAACCTGATTATCAGCCGTGGGGTCAGATCAAGAGCCTCAGATATTCACATAGAACCGCAGGAGAGAGATGTTAGAGTCAGATACCGGATAGATGGCGTTCTTCATGAGATTATGAGATCACCTAAAAGATTGCAACCAGCGATAATTTCTCGCTTAAAAATTATGGCTGGTATGGATATTGCAGAGCGAAGGAGACCTCAGGACGGGCATTGCTCGTTAACCATCGGAGGAAAACTTTATGATTTTAGAGTCGCAGTTTTACCAACGATTTATGGAGAAAGAGTTGTCTTAAGAGTACTTGCAAAAGAAAGTATTCTACTCAGACTTGAAGATCTTGGCTTTCTTGAAGATAGCCTGAAGCGATATAAGTCCGCGTTTACGCGACCGTATGGAACGATTTTAGTTACCGGACCAACAGGATCTGGAAAATCAACAACTTTATATGCCACCCTTAATGTTCTCAATACTGAAGACAGGAATATTGTTACCATTGAGGACCCAGTTGAATACAGGTTGCCCGGAATTAATCAGGTTCAAATTAACACTAAAGCTGGGCTTTCTTTTGCAAGAGGTTTAAGGTCAATACTTCGGACCTCTCCCGACGTAGTAATGGTTGGAGAAATTCGTGATGCTGAAACTGCTCAAATAGCAATTGAAGCAGCTCTAACGGGTCACCTGGTACTCTCGACGCTCCATACAAACGATGCTCCTAGTGGGATTTCAAGATTAATAGAAATGGGCATCGAACCATTTTTGGTGGCTTCAGCAGTAGACTGCGTGCAAGCACAAAGACTTGCCAGGAGATTATGTTCAGAATGCAAGGAACCTTTTACTCCTCCCAAAAAATGGCTTGATGAGATTGGTTTCAAGTTTGAAGAAGGCGAAGCTCAAACCCTGTATCGACCAAAAGGTTGCCCCAAATGCAACAATACTGGATACAGAGGAAGAATCGGTGTTTATGAAGTGATGCTGGTATCGGAGGAGATAGAGAAACTAACTGTAAAGAAAGTATCAGCTGATGAGATTAGAAAGGTTGCTATCAGTCAGGGAATGAGAACTTTAAGAGAGGATGGTTTTTTGAAAGCAAAGTTAGGTATTACGTCTATTGAAGAGGTTTTAAGAGTTGTGGTTTAAGCACAGTTTTTAAAGTTCAAGAAGTATTTGCCGATAAACATTTTGGCATGAAAGAGGTGATTTTTCAGAAATGACTGTAGAAAATCCCGGTGTAGCTAAAGAGAAGGTTTCAAAACCCACTTTAGATGATTTGCTTGTAAAAGCACTTGAATATGGAGCTTCAGATTTACATATTACAACCGGTGTACCTCCAATCGTCAGGTCTAATGGAAGGCTAGTACCTCTTAATTATCCGAAGCTAATGCCAAACGATTCACAGGAATTGATTTACAGCATCCTGACGCAGGAGCAGCGTGATGTTCTGGAAAGGAATTTTGAATACGACATGAGCTATTCTATTCCCGGTAAAGGGCGCTTTCGAGTAAATGTTTATTTTCAAAGAGGGACTGTTGCAGCTGCTTTTAGAAGTATTCCATATAGAATCCCCACTATTGAAGAGCTAAAGTTACCCCCTATCGTCGGTGAATTTGCTATAAAGCCAAGGGGTTTTGTGGTGGTAACAGGTCCTACGGGTTCAGGAAAATCAACTACTCTGGCTGCCTTGATAAACATTATCAATGAAACTCGAAACTGTCACGTGATAACTATTGAAGATCCGATAGAATACATGCACAGCCATAAGAAATCAATTATAAATCAAAGAGAAGTTGGTAGTGATACAAAATCTTTTGCAAATGCTTTGAAGTATGCTCTAAGACAGGACCCTGATGTGATTCTGATAGGTGAGATGAGGGATTTAGAGACTATCCAAACTGCGCTAACCGCTGCTGAAACAGGACACCTGGTATTTGCAACACTTCATACTGTTGATGCTGCTCAAACAATTGACAGAATAATAGACGTTTTTCCACCCCATCAACAGCAACAGGTTAGAATTCAGCTGAGCGGCTGTCTTCAGGGAATAGTTGCGCAGCAGTTGCTTCCGACTCGAGATGGGAAAGGAAGAGTCGTCGCCGCCGAAATACTGGTAGCCACACCAGGTATTAGAAATCTTATCCGGGAAGGTAAAACGCATCAGATTTATACTGCGATGCAAACAGGTCAAAAGTACGGTATGCAGACTTTAGACATGGCACTCGCTGATCTAGTTAAACGAGGCTGGATTACTTTTGAGGTTGCTCTTGAAAAATGTCAGGATCCAGCTTCGTTAAGACAGCTAACGTCAGGTACGGGATAGGTGAAATAAATGGCAGGTACTTTTGTGTATAAAGTACGAGATAGACAGGGAAAGATTATTTCAGGCGCAATAGAAGCTGAAAGTCAATCGGCTGTTTCCGGTAAGTTACGAGAAATGGGATACATAGTTCTGGAGATTAAAGAGAAAAAGGAAGGAATTTCAATATCGGTTCCCGGTCTTCGTAAGAAAGTGAAGCTTAAAGACCTGACAGTTTTTTCAAGACAGTTTGCGACTATGATAAATTCTGGAGTTTCAATAACCAGAGCATTAGCAATCCTTTCGGAACAGACTGAAAATCCAACTTTAGCAACTGTTATTAATCAGATTCAAAAAGATGTTGAAGGAGGACTTTCTCTTTCAGAAGCTTTATCGAAGCAGGAAAAAGTATTTCCTCCTATTTTCGTGAATATGACAAGAGCTGGTGAAGCTGGAGGAGTACTTGATGAAGTCCTGTTGCGTATTGCTGACCACTTTGAAAGAGAGGCAAATCTAAGAGCGAGGGTAAAGTCGGCTATGACTTATCCAATAGCC
>CALIRS010000108.1 GCA_938042205.1 uncultured bacterium
CCAACCAGCTTGAGAAGTTTAGCTACAGTAGGGTTTATATGATCTGTATACCACATAATAGCTTGTCGGTGATCAAGCGACAAAGCTTCATCGATTGAAAAAATATCTTTTTTCATCGCAAAAACTCCTGACAAAAGATTAGATTAAAATACATCATAATGCACTACCTAAAAATCTTCTTTTTGAAGAGTTTCAACTAACATCGCAATTTTTTCAGTGCTAACTCACACTATCACTTCACCTGCTCTTTCATATCATCCACGAAAAGTGGCCTGTCTTCTAATTTAATTGTAAATTTGGTACTTCTTTCACCAAATCCCATAATTTCAATAAAGGCTTTGAAGATGTCAGATTCGGAATGATACTGTAAAGTCTTTTTTTATCAGTTACTGGATTCGTTCCTATAGCTTTTCTCTCATCAAAATAACTACCTTTCTCTGTGACTTATCCGCTTCAATAATAACTAAGCTTTCCATCATTGCGTCATTTATCTTTATTTTCAAAAGCAGGTGGTTCATTTCGAGACTTTGAGAATGGTGGTTGAAGAAAGAGAAGATTTTATGAGGTCACTTTCAATCACAATTCCTACCAAATCCTCTTCCTCGTCTATAACAGGTAATCTTCTTATATGGTGTCCTCTAATCACCATCATCGCCTCATTTAAAAATTTTTTTCATAAATATAATGTCATGATCAGCGCATCTTCCCTGGGACTGCTATAGTAACCCATTCTTCTGCCCTCCACCCGAAAATTATGTTTCAGATAAAGGAGCTGGGCGGCAATATTTGACTCTCTTACTTCGAGTGTTAGAAATTTAAGATTTAACTCTTTTGCTTTCTCAATAAGCTTTTTCAGAAGCAGGCTGGCGATTCCTTTGCGTCGTTCTTTTTTAACGACAGCGATGGTGGTAATATGGGCTTCGTCAATTACCCAGTTGATTCCGGCATATCCAATTATTTTCTCATCTTTTTCAGCAACAATATAGTAACGCTGAGGTGATATCAGTTCCTGAAAAAACAGCCAGTAGCTCCAGGGTGCGGGAAAAGATGATTCTTCAATCCTCAACACCTCAGAAATATCGGAAATGCTCATTTTTCTAATTTTAACTTTTACCTGTGCTCTCATTTTTTAAATTTTCTTCTGCATATGAAGCTCTAAGATATACGGGAAGTACTTCCCACCACCGAGGGAAGATTCCTTCCATAAGATTTTTTAAAGCACATTCAAGCAATCCTTCAAAGCGTGGCTTCACTCTCAAACTCTTTCTTCCGAGTTCTATCTCAAAATCGCTTCCAACGAAGAAGAGAGGAGTTGATTGCTCGTTTAAAATCTTTTTAATCTCGTTAAGCCCCGAAACTGCAGGGTTTTTAAGACATGCCATTTCAAGATGCTTATTTGATTTTTCAACTGAATAAATAGCGTAATAATATTCGTTTCTTTTGGCATCGTTTACAATAGCAATTTTTGCCATGCGTAAATCATAATCCTTTTCGCAAATTTCAAGAAAAATGCTCGCTGCCTGCATCATTAAGCTATCCACGGGAACCAGAGGGACTCCCATCGCATGCGCAAAGGTTCGACCAGCGGTAACACCAACCCTGACACCAG
The DNA here is from genome assembly GCA_938042205.1 of uncultured bacterium. GTDB lineage: Bacteria > Actinomycetota > Aquicultoria > SKW223 > SKW223 > CALIRS01. Next base: position 1,610 of record CALIRS010000108.1, read on the forward strand.
TGTAACTCCCGGGTCCAACACCAACCGCAATTGCTCGCACATTTTCGATTTTTAGTTTCGAAATTTTCAAGAGGCTATCAAGAGCGTCAACGAATTCTTCCTGGTGCGTCCTGGCTGCAACTTTTGAATATCCGAATCTTCTTTCTTCATCTACGGCTACAGCCATCACCAGGAAGTCAGTGCTGGTATCGAATGCCAGTAACGGTACTAACTCTTCAATTCTTCTTTTATTCCTTTGATTCTTTTTTGCCATCCTTCTCCAAAAGCATTAATAAAGATGTCTCTCTCACTTACTCCGGCAAATCTGAAATCTATTTCAAGCCGTTCTTTAGGAAGAATATTCTCAAGCTTTTCGCCCCATTCAATCACACATATCCCCTCTCCGGAAATTATTTCATTAATTCCGATATCCAGAAGTTCCCTTAAACTTAAACGATATGCGTCTATATGATTCAACTCATACTTCCCGGGGTAGACATGTACTATGGTAAAAGTAGGCGATTTGACCTTAAAACTAACTCCTAAAGACCTGGCTACACCTCTCACAAAGGTAGTTTTTCCTGCCCCCAGGTCACCGGTTAGTACTATCACATCGCCGGGAAATAACCTTTTCCCGATTATCTCTCCAAGCCTTATGGTCTCATCCAGCGAACGGCTTTTAATATACAATTCATAGTGTCCTTCAAAAAAGCGTTGGTTGCTCGCTTACCTTTTCTGGTTTTCTATCTTCCAAAAGGAGCTTTTTCATCAATTTGAAATCGCCTTGGAATGAATCGATAAGATTCCCATTTCTAAGAATCGCTGCCGGATGATATGTCGGTACAACCAGGTAGTTGTTTTTTTCGATGCTTTTGCCTCTGATGCGAGAAATATTCACTGCCTTCCCGAGAATTGCACGAGTGGCGAAATTTCCAAGGGCGCAGACAATCACTGGAGAAATTAATTCAAGTTGCTTTTGAAGGTAAGGGTGGCAGGCTTCTATTTCATCAGGCTCAGGATCTCGATTGTTTGGCGGCCTGCACTTAACCACGTTTGTTATATACACATCTTTTCGAGAAAGACCCAGAACATCATTTATGGTCCTATCAAGCAACTTACCGGCAGCACCTACAAAGGGCTCTCCCTGCTGGTCTTCATAAAACCCTGGAGCTTCCCCGATAAATAGTAATCTGGCATGGGGGTTGCCAACCCCGAAAACGACTTGAGTTCTGGCCCTCGAGAGTTTACATTTTACGCAGGTCGAAGCTTCTTTTTCGATTCTTTCAAGTTCTGTCATCATTTCCCGCAACTTGAACAATCAGCGCTGGGACACCCGGTACATATACTGTTAGAGTCAACGCCCGGCGCGCTGAATTTAGACATCAACTTCTTAACTTCCTTTGAACTACAATAAGGGCATGATGCTTTGTGTTCTTTGCCGGTTACCAGCAATTCAAATCTTTTTTTACACTGCATACATGAATACTCAAATAAAGGCATGTCTCTACTCTAATTTAATATTTTTAATAGATTATCTCCACCACTTCTTCGAGTTTTTTTCTCTTTGGTTTTGCAGTAGTTATTTTTGCTGCCTTACCAATCGGGACAATAGCTACCGGTCTTTCACCTTTCTTTAATTTTAAAACCTCTGAAGCTTTGCTTTCGTCAAAGGCACCAACCCAGCAGGAACCCAGTCCTTTATCAAAAGCTGAAAGAAGAATAGTCATAGTTACCGCCGCTGTATCTTGAATACAATAAAGGTCTCTCCCTCTTTCACCATAATAAACTGATGATTCATCTTGCTTGGCTATCACTACCACCACCCATGGAGCCTGTGCTACAAACCTTTGATTTAAAGCTGCGTTTGCCAGAAGAAATTTTGTGTCCTGATTTCTGATGACAATAAACCGCCACGGCTGGACATTGCCCGCCGAAGGAGACTGGATAGCATCATTTAAAATTTCAAGTATCGTTTCTTCCTCCACGTCTTCATTAAGAAAAGCTCTTATGCTTCTCCGATTATAGACAACTTCCTTAAACTCCATGTAAAGATTATACAGTAAACAGGCTGATTTTGGTTAACTTATAACCAGATATACATATAAATAATGAAAAAATATGTTACTGAATGTCCTTTTCGGTAAAGAATTCACTCCTAACATTCTTCTGGATTTTGTTAACGAATTATAATAGTCTTAAAGAATAGAGTTCTGAGGGAGGCGTTTCATGGTAGAAAGAAAACCGGATTTCACAGACGAAGATGTCGGTATCCAGGCTTTCCACTTAAGAAGGGGACAAGCAGTCGAAAAAGCGTTGGCCAAGATAAGGCAGGGGCTTGGTAATAATTTTTATAAGATAAGCAAAGACGAACTTGATACCCTTGAATGGTTTTTAGGAGAAATCTGGTCAGGGGTAGGTTTTTATGAATGGGAAAATCTAAGGTTCAGCCTTCTCAAATATGAAGACATTGAAAAACTGATAGAAATTGCCAAGGAAGTGATAGCTCGAAAGAAGCTGGGCATTCATGCACTCTCAGAAGGGATTGAACTAATCAGAGAAGCAGCTAAATCCGCTGGTCTTCAATCGTGATCGACCTCATTTTCAAATAAAGATTTGATCATTATCCTGCATTTTTGCTACACTACCATCTCAGTGCTTCACTGCTATATTGCAACTATCTCCTCTGAAGGCTTCACAGTACGTTCTTTCTTGCGCGACTCTAGTGCTTTCTTTACTTTCTTAAGTCTAAAAAGATCTTCGCGAGCTCGTTCATCAAGCGCCATTTGAATGAATTTTACCTGTTCCTTCAGGCGCGGAATAACTATGTAATCCAGCGCATTAACCCGTCGTCTGGTCTTTTGAATTTCGAGGCCAAGCCTTTTAAGCTTGGTTTCCACCGAAGCTACTTCCACAATAATATCAATCTCTCTCTCAAATCTCTCAGCCACTTCATCAATCCTCGAAGAAACACCAAGTATGGAGTAGCCCCTTCCGGTAACCGGCCTTCGGATGCTCGTCTTTCTGATTTCAGGAACAGGAACGCCCATGATATAAGTTCCAGAAATTTCAATAAAGGGTGCTGGAGTGGTAGCGAGGGCTGCTGATCTTAAAGCCACAGTTCCATCAACAGCCCTTGCTACTGCCAGTGAGTAGCTTGCCTGACGTGCTACTTTCTGGAGTTCCTCAGATGTCTGGAGTGCGATATCCATAATTGACATAAACTCTAACAGAAGGGCGTCTCTCTTTTTTTTCAAAAGTTCGCAACCCTGGTCAGCAAGTTCAATCTGCTTTCTTTTTTGCAAAAGCTCCATACGCGTGGTATGGATTTCTTCCATCTATTCCACCTCTTATGTTACAGATTTAAAGGTGTCCTATTTTTTTCCTTTGTAGAATTTCTCGATATATTCTCTCTTAATGCGCTTCAGTTCTTCCTTCGGAAATACTGATAAGAGCTCCCAGCTAAGTTCAAGAGTATCTTCGATGCTTCTATCTTCATCCCCCTGACCAATAAAACGGTCTTCGAATTCCTCTGCGAATTTCAGATACTTTCGATCAGTTTCAGTTAAAGCTTCTTCACCAATAATTGAAACCAGCCTCCTCAAATCTCTACCTTCTGCATAGGAGGCATAAAGCTGATCAGCCACATTTCGATGATCTTCTCGAGTCTTTTCCTCTCCAATACCTAAATTCATCAATCGGGAAAGGGAGGGAAGAACGTCGATTGGAGGGTAAACACCTCTTCTGTGCAGGTGACGTGAAAGTACGATCTGCCCTTCAGTAATGTATCCCGTGAGGTCAGGTATAGGATGGGTGATATCATCATCAGGCATGGTAAGTATTACTAGCTGAGTAATAGAACCTTCTTTTTCTTTAATCCTGCCCGCTCGTTCATAGATCGTCGCCAAGTCGGTGTACATATAACCAGGGTAACCCCTTCTTCCAGGAACTTCCTCACGGGCAGTTGATATTTCACGAAGTGCCTCGCAATAATTCGTCATGTCAGTAAGAATTACTAAGACGTGCATGTCTTTCTCAAATGCCAGATATTCAGCCACCGTCAAAGCACATCTTGGAGTAAGCAGTCTTTCAACAGTTGGATCGTCCGCCAGATTCAGGAAGAAGACAACTCTTTCAAGGGCTCCTGTCATCTGGAATTCCCTTCGAAAGAAAGCAGCTTCGCGGTGAGTAATGCCCATCGCCGCGAAGACGATAGCAAATTCCTCACCGCCTCTTACTTTCGCTTGTCTGATAATCTGTGCCACCAGCTCATTCGCTGGAAGACCGGCACCAGAAAATATAGGCAACTTCTGACCCCGCACCAGCGTGTTCAGCCCATCTATTGCAGAAATTCCTGTTTGAATGAAGTCCTGGGGCTGTGCCCTTGCAAATGGATTAATAGGCGCACCGGTAACATCTAATCGCTGTTCAGGAATAATAGGGGGACCTCCGTCAATAGGAGCACCCCTTCCAGAAAAAATCCTTCCAAGCATTTCGCCAGAGACATCAATTTTAGCAACTTCCTCTTTAAAGCGTATTCTTGTTCTTTTAACGTCGACGCCTTCTGTGCCCTCAAAAACCTGGATTACCGCATAGTTTTCGGTGCACTCAAGAACCTGTCCACTTCTCCTGCCACCATTATCGAAGATTACTTCTACCATTTCGTTAAAAGAAACCCCATGCACATTTTCGACAAAAAGCAAGGGTCCGGTGACATAAGAAATGGTTCGGTATTCTTTTTCAATCAAGCTAAATTTTTTCCTCGCCATCACTGATACACCTCTATTTTTTCAATATCAGTTATCATGCGCTCAATCATATCCCCGATTTTTACTTCGGCTTCATCAGAAGGTATTTCCTTCATTCTGGAAATTTCAACTTTGTAAGGCAAGGAGAACAATTGAGAAAGCGAAGATCCTCTGCGTAGAGCTTCCTGTCCTTTTTCATAGAAAGTCATTATTGCTTTAAGCATCATATACTGCTTCTTAAGCGGACAAAAAGCATCAAAGTCGCTAAAGGCAAACTGTTGCAGGTAGTCTTCTCTGAGCATCTGTGCAACCTCAAGTACCAATCTTTCGTTTTCAGGTAGTGCGTCAGGTCCGACTAACTGCACAATTTCTTGCAGTTCGGCTTCCCTCTGAAGAACCGACATTGCTTCTCCGCGCAGCCGTGGAAAGTCTTCTGCGACCCGGTCCCGATATACGTCCTGAATTGTTTTCAGATAAAGCGAATAGCTTTTTGTCCAGGAAATCGCTGGAAAATGGCGCCTGTGTGCCAGGCTGGTGTCAAGTGCCCAGAAAGCTCCCGTGATCCGAAGAGAGTTTTGAGTCATCGGTTCAGAAAAATCGCCACCAGGAGGGGAAACTGCTCCTATAAGCGAAACTGAACCTACCCGGTCTTCTGAACCAAGACAGACCACCCTGCCTGCTCGTTCATAGAAATTTGCCAGACGGGTAGCCAGATATGCAGGATAACCCTCTTCGCCAGGCATTTCTTCCAGTCTTCCTGAGACCTCGCGCATCGCTTCCCCCCACCTGGATGTTGAGTCAGCCATCATCGCTACGTCATAACCCATATCACGGTAGTACTCTGCGAGTGTTACTCCGGTATAAATCGAAGCTTCCCTCGCAGCCACCGGCATATTGGAAGTGTTTGCGATAAGAATCGTTCTCTCCATTAACGGGTTGCCCGTTTTTTCATCTTTCAACTTTGGAAACTCGGTCAAAACTTCTGTCATTTCGTTGCCTCGCTCTCCGCAACCAACATAGATAATCACATCTGCGTCAGCCCATTTGGCAAGAGTCTGCTCAGTAACAGTTTTTCCGGTGCCAAAACCGCCGGGAATTATTGCGCTTCCACCTTTGGGAATGGGGAAAAAAGTATCAAACACTCTTTGCCCGGTGGTAAGTGGTTCTTGCGGATCAAGTTTAATTTTATATGGCCTCGGTCTTCTGACAGGCCATACCTGGTACATCTTTAGTGGGGTGCCGTCTTCAAGTACAGCTACCGGTTCCTCAACCGTAAATTCTCCTTCCTCTATCTGTGAAATAACTCCCTCGGTATTTTCAGGGACCATTACCCTGTGAGCAATGCTTCTGGTTTCCTGAACCTCACCAATGATATCTCCACTAACCACTTTATCGCCGGCTTTCTTCAGAGGCTTAAAATGCCATTTAGTATTACGCGGCAGAGCAAAAGCTGTTAATCCCCTGGAAACCATCGGTCCCGCTTCCTTAAAAAGTTCTGGCAAGGGCCTCTGGATTCCGTCAAAAATAGATTTCAAAAGTCCGGGACCGAGTTCAACCATGAGTGGATTTTCGGTACTCAATACAGGCTCACCCACGGTCAAGCCTGCAGTCTCTTCATATACTTGAATAACGGCTACATCTTTTTCAAGGCGAATTATTTCCCCGATTAAGCCAAGATCGCCAACCTTAACGACGTCATACATCCTCGAGCCAGTCATTCCCTTCGCCTCAACCACAGGACCAGTTATCCTCGCAATATAACCTTCTATCATGATCTCACCTCTATTCCCCTAACTTAATATCAAACCCGATTGCCCTTCTGATAAGGCTTGCTAAATAAGTTCTTCTTTCTTCTGTGATATCAATGGTTTTTTTCGCCGGAATTGGAACCAAAATTGGACGGTACAGCTTATCTATTCGCTGCTGCAGCCTTTCGTCAATCCCCTTCAGGAAATCATCATTGATAACAATGATTCCGATGGTATCGTCGTTAAGCATCCTTATAAGAATCGCACGTGCTTCTTCTGGCGAATTGGCAATGGTAGTCTCAACCGGTGTTAATTTGAAGCCATCAGATGATTCTTCATCAGTGATAACAGCTACCTTATACAATGATTAGCGCCTCCCTTATGGTATCTTCTTCCATACCCACCGCTTTCCCTCTAACAATAATTCTTAAGTTAACCACTTCATTGTACTTTGTCCATACATAAGCGATAACCACTCCAATTGTAAGCGGATCAACTAAAAATAGTTTATTGGCTGATCTAACCATAAATTCCTCAAGTGCACGCTGAAAAGAAGAAACAAGTCCATTGCCCACAAACTTACGCATACCATCCTCAATCGCTTTTTGATAAGGAGTTCCGGCAACAACTTCCTGAATCATCACTGGCTCTTCTGCTTCCACCATCAACTTATACCTGTCTTCTCCAAATTTTCTTCCATCAGGTATGAAATATCCCATAGCAGCATCAGAAGATACTACATCCTTTGAAAGTCTCAAAGAAGTGAGAATGTTGGTAAAATCGATTTCCATCTGTAAAAACTCCTTAAGCAACAGTGCATTCATATCGGTACCATACTTGCTAATCTCTTCAAACGATTTCTGATAAAAATAAACATCAAGGGGCAACTCCAGGTCAAGCAGATTTCCCGTCTCAGAATACTTCATGAGCGCGCCTCGCAAAGGATATGCAAAGGGGGAAAACCAGCTTGACAGAAGATTTACCACACTTTTGATATCAGGCTGCTCAGCAAGCCTCGCCAGAAGTGGCTCAGTAAGTTCTCCTGCAGGTAAAACTGCATCCATTACCTCCGCAACGGTGGCGCCCACATGCTTTCCTCGAAGTATTGACTTAATATTGGAAAGATCAAACCTGCCGAAAAGCACTCGCACAAGTGGTTTTGCGTCCTGAGATGTAAAAGCGACTATCTCAGAAAAAGAGCGAGCCAGGTTCGCCTTCAGCCCTCTTTCAATGCCAGAATAACCTGGTGTGTCAATTAGTGCAGCCGTGATATCGTCACGATAAGAAGTTTCTGAAAGAATAGTAACAATATCATCGGTAGTAATAGTATCAATTAGACGCTCATATAGTTCAGGAGGCAAAAGATCTCTCTTAAAACTCCTGATGCGAGCTAATTCATAATCCATTCGAACGCTCATCAGTTACCAAAAAGCTGGGAGAACACCTCCGTACGAAACTCTTTCCGGGCTTTTTCAATCAGAACTTCGTAGCTACCGTTGAGTATGGTTTTCTCTTCGGAATCGCTGACGATGATGCCTCCCTTGAAGTTGTTTGACGGGATCACCTCAGCATTTTTGTTTATTTCCCGGACAAGATCTTCAACAATTTTAACATCCTCTTTCCTGGTTTTAATCACTAAAGAGCCAGGAGATTTATAAGCATCGATAACGTTAACAAGAATCTTCTTAAGAAGATGCTTCTTCTCTTCTCCTTTTAAACTGACAAGCCACTTTTCAAAGTCTTCGAATACTTTCTCAACTGCTCTTTCAGTAGCTTCAGATTGTATTTTTTTAGCCTTAAGTCGAGATGCATTTACTATTTCTGCAGCTTCAGTAGCTATTTTTTCCTTTTCCCTTTCTATGGCTTCTGCCTTAGCTACCTCTGCTTTTTGCTCCGCCTCTGTAATAATATGATTCGCCTGCTCAATGGCCCTCTCTTTTATCTCAGCAATCATCAGTTCGCACTCTTCATCAAGTGCTCGTAGGATATCATCTATCGCCACTCCAATCCCTCCACTATTTGATTGTAAAAGCGGCCGCAAAACCCAGGATAACGATCAGCTCAGGTAAAGCCATAATGACGACAATCAGTCCAAAAAGTTCAGGTTTCTCGACGATGCCGCCGACCGCTGCCGAGCCAATCCGGGCCTGTGCCATTCCTGTTCCAATGCCCGCAAGACCAAATGCCAGCGCTTTAGCCAGCGCCGCAAGTCCAGCTCCAAGTCCAGCTTCCATTACTTCACCTCCTCTTCATCGAAAATGGTTTGTACTCTTTTCCGCCTGCCTCGAAAAACTTATCGAAAAATTCGAGTACATTAAGTCGGACTGAGTGAATTGTTGAACTAAATGTGTGCATTACAAGGTTAAGACTGTGAATTACGAGCGCAATCGCCGCTCCCAGCACGATATTATTAACAGACTTCTGCATTTTCCAGGCAACCACCGCTAGTACCACACCAGCAATTCCAAGCGCCATAATTCGCAAATAGCTGGCAACGTGCCCAAAGACAGTTAGAATGTGAATCGCTCCAACAACTCCACCGCCCCAGATAATCATTACCGCGGAAATAAATACTGCCAGAATGCCCACTGTTGCCAGCGGTTCAGGTAGCTTTTGCATAGAAGCACCTATAATCGTCAATGAGCCAATGAGAAGCATTAGAAATCCTACCTTCTCTACCAGGTGTTTCACAGCACGTTCTCGAATGGAATTAATTATTCCAAGAGCTAATCCGAGTATTATATGGCCAAGCCCAAGCCCGATGGCAAACATTAGATATGCGTTAATAAAAGTAGATTCCTCGTAAGCACGATGGAATGGCAGGTGAAGC